>CAIXLU010000314.1 GCA_903920315.1 uncultured Oscillochloris sp. | reverse complement strand
GTATCTGCCGACATCGTCGCGCTGTGTTCGGCTCCAGGAAAGACCCCGGCGCGCACCTCGGATGCGTAGGAAGCCACCGCTACGCCGATCAGATCGGCGAGATTCGCGTAGCGCTTGGCGTGGCGCGGCTCAAAGTCGCTGTACAGGCCGAGCATATCGTGCCAGACCTGCACTTGTCCAGCGCAGCCCGCCCCCGCGCCGATGCCAATTGTCGGGACGCGCAGACGTGTGGTGATCGCGGTAGCCAGTTCAGTCGGGATAAGTTCGAGTACCATGCCGAAGGCTCCGGCGGCCTCAATAGCCAAGGCGTCGGTGATCAACTGCGCGGCGGCGCTGGCCTGTCGGCCCTGCACCCGCGTACCGATCTGGTTGACCGACTGCGGCGTAAAACCGATATGGCCCATCACCGGGATACCCAGCGCAACCAGGCGGGCGATAATCGGGGCGACGGCAACCCCGCCCTCCAGCTTAACGGCCTGAGCGCCGGTCTCCTGCATCACCCGCCCGGCGTTGATGATCGCCTGCTCAACGCTGGCATAGGTAAGAAAGGGCAGATCCGCAACTACCAGAGCGTGCTGACTACCGCGCACTACGGTCTTAATATGGTGCAGCATCTCGTCCAGGGTCACGGGCACAGTCGAGGTATAGCCCAACACAACCATGCCCAGCGAGTCGCCCACCAGGATCATCGGCACACCGGCCCGATCCGCAATCTGTGCGGATGTGTAATCGTAGGCGGTGATCATCGGGATGCGCTCGCCACGTTCCTTCATCTTCTGAATATCGAGGATCGTCATACGCATTGCGCACCTCCTTCCATACATTGGACACACAGGCGTTCTCTCTGACCGCGAACTGCCGGGAGGATTGTAGCATAGTACGACGTGATAAGCCGTAGCTATCGGATCAGCGACAGCCCTGCCCCATTAACCTTGGCTCTTGCCCGTCCCCACGCTGTATGTTACAATTGCCGCCACGAGTGTCTGATAATTTGCACATCCTACACACATCGGTGATGTGCGGTGTGGTCAGGCGTATGTAGGGTGATCTTCTTGCCAGATCATCTTGCTCACACTTCGCTGGTCACACTGAGCTGAAGGGGATCGAGGAGCAATCCTATGCCCGATGTTTCTGGACGCAACCCGGCAATTGTTCTTGTTGAAGACGAGCCGGACATTCTGATAATTCTGCATCGCCTGATGCGCGATCTGACGGGCGGCTACGATATTGTGACGGTGAACAGTGGTGCGGATGCGCTTGCTCAGATCGCGTTGCGTCCCGTTCCTCTGGTGATTACTGACTACAATATGCCCGGTATGAATGGACTTCAGTTGGCGGCGGCAATTAAAGAGACCTCGCCCGACACGCGTGTGGTAATGATCACTGCCTACGCCACCCCTGAACTTGAGAAGCGCGCCCGTGAGCAGCGGGTTGATTACTATTTGCCCAAACCGTTTCCGCTGGATCGGCTAGAGCAGATCGTCCGCGATGTGCTGAGGTAGTACCGCCTTGATAACCGCCCGGCTTAGGTCGGGCGGTTTGTGGTACGTTCTTTCATATTCCCCGCGTACCCGCAATGAGATCCGCGTACACAGGATCTAGCTCCGCTCCACGATCTCCCGCGCCAGCGCGATGGCTTCTTCGCGACAAGAGATCTCCCCAACGGCATGGGCTTCGCCAATAGCGCGTAGCAGTGCGCCAATCTGTGGCCCAGGCACTAGTCCCAGTTCCGCAATCAAGTCGCTGCCGCGTAGTAGCGGGATACGTCGCTCTTCCGGCTGGCCCCAGTAAGCATCCAGCATGACTCCGATCCAGGTCAGATGCTCTCGCCAGTAATCAGGCTGCAGATGCGGCCCCCTGGCAGCCATGTGGTCGGCTAGTTCGTGCAGCAGCACATCCGGCCCCGCGTCGCCAAGATCGCGAAAGAATCGCACCAGTGCCCGCGCCGTGATCACCTCGCCCGCTCGCAGTTGCCCTGGCCGCATATGTTCGCGCACGACCAGCGCCACGTAACCGCTATCCTGGCGGCTCAGGCGCAGACGCCGCGCAATCTCCGCTGCTACATCCGCACCAATCTCCTGGTGCCCGTAAAAGCTCACCTTGCCATCGGAGTGGATCTCCTTTGTCTGTGGCTTGGCGTTGTCGTGGATGAGTGTGGCCAGTTTGAGCAGGGCCACCCGTCGCCGCCCGCCGGCGTGCAACTCGCCCAATAGCGTACGATAGCGTTCAGCATAGGGCAGATCGCGAGGCAGATCAGGGTTGATACGCACGGCCACGGGCAGAGCTACATCTATCTCCGCTGCTGACCAGCCCGCACCCAGGCCATGCAGCAGCCACTCCAAACTCGCCACCGTTTCGAGCATATGCGCCAATACGGGCAGAAAATGGATGCGGGGCTGTGCGCAGGTGCGGGACGGTTCCAGTTCAGGCAGCACGGTGGTCAGGATGCCACATTCATCCAGGTAGCGCAGCCACGGCACGCTGACTGGACAGTCGAGCAGTTTGAGCAGTTCGTCCCGCACACGTTCAGCGGCCACGTTGGCCAGGCCCGCAGCGGCGGCGCGGATTTGTGCCGCCAGTTCGGGTGCCGCCCGCAATCCCAGTGCCGCGCCCAGCCGCCCCGCCCGCAGCGTGCGTAACGGGTCGTCGGCCATGCTTGTTGGCCCGCAGGCCCGCAGCACCCCGGCCCGCAGGTCGGCTAGGCCGCCGGTGGGGTCAATCCAGGAGGGATGAGGGATGAGGGATGAGGGATGAGGGATGAGGGATGAGGGATGGGGGAAGAGGGAAGAGGGAAGAGGGATAGTATTGAGGGGAATCGCTAGCGCGTTCACCGTGAAATCGCGCAGACGCAGATCACCCTCGATGTCGGGGGCGCGCAGGCGGGCGATATCCACCGTCAGGGATGGCGCATCGGCGCGAGATGGGATCACCACGCGCCCGGTTGAACGCTCGTCGTCGAGGGTCACAAAGGCTCCGCCGAGGTTGTCGGCCAGGGCGCGGGCCAGCGCCAGACCATCCCCATCCACCGCCAGATCAAGGTCGGCGGGTACAGCCCCACGGGCCAGATCGCGGGCAGCTCCGCCGACCAGCCAGGCATTCACGCCTTGAGCCGCGCAGAAGGCCACCAGTAGGGGCAGAGCAGGATGATGGTATTCCGCGCCATCATCCTGCTGCGCCCCCACATCATTCCCCAACCAATACATGATATGCCGCATTCTCGGCCAGACGCACAAGCCGGCTAAAGTGCGTGCTGATCGCTCGGTCATAGGGCAAAAAACGATTAGCTACCAGGGCCAGCCGACCGCCGGGAGCCAGCAGCGCCCGGCTCCCAGCGATGAACGACTGGGCGGCGGCAGTGTGAATTTTCCCGCCGACGTGGAAAGGCGGGTTGCTCACAATCAGGTCGTACTGACGACCAACCACAGGAGCCAGCCCGTCGCCGGAACAGACCTCGCCGCGCAGCCCGTAACGCTCGGCGTTGGCCCGAGCCGACTCTACCGCCAGCAGATTTACATCAATCATATCAACGACGGCGGCCCCCGCAGCGGCGGCGGCCACGCCAATCGGCCCATAGCCACAGCCCATGTCGAGTACCCGTGCGCCCTCAGGAAAGGTCACGCTCTGGAGCAACAGGTTCGTCCCGGCATCAATGTGTTCGTAGCTAAACACACCGGGAAGACTACACAGATCGCGTCTGCCGCCAGGCAAATCGGCCACCACGGTGTGCCACGTGCCGGGCGCGATTCCCGGCGCGGCGGCCCAGTCCGGTGGCGGTGGCAGTGTGGCGGGGCGAATAGCTTCAGCCACCCGGCAACCCCGCCCGACGCCGAGGGTTTGCGCGGCACCGAAAAGGGCCGCCGCGTCGCTAATTAGACTCTGCACCCCGCCCCGGTTCGCGCCCGCCAGAGTCAGGGTGCCACCGGGGCGCAGCAAACCCAGCGCCTCTACCAGCCAGCGTCGGGCCAGAGCACGGCTCTGCGGCCCCAGGATCACCACGCGGTCGAACTGGCCCGCCTGCTTCGGCAACAGACTCGTGGCACTGGTTATTGAGGCGTTCGCGACGTGGTTGATCTCTAGGGTGCGACGAGTGGCACGCAGGGCGATCACATTCGGGTCGCTCACAGTCACATGGCCAGCGTGGGACTGCCGGGACAGTGCGACACCCAAGGCACCGTGGCCACATCCGAGCAGCAGGATGTGGTCGTCCGCCACTGGGGCAATCAGCTTCGCACAGAGGAGAATCGCATCGTCGCCGCCGCTGATCTCGGGGATTCCCGGCAAGGTGACGAAGGGAATCTCGACTCTACCCAGGGAGAGTCGGGCGATGATCTCGGGATGCTGTGATGACATCATATCGCTATGGTACCACTGATCTCGCTCGCGACTTCAGTCGCCCGCCCAGAATCAGCGCGGGACGTAGGTGATAATCTGGTCATCGTAGAGCAGCGTATAGTACTGCGCAATTGCGGCGATCATCTCAGGCGACCAGCGGCCAGAGGGGTCAATCGTATCCTCGCGCACATTTAGCGGGATCATGATCGTGCTGAAGCGATGGTTGGCAATATCGTCCAGCATGCCGCGCTGATCCCACTTACCAATCCTCGCAGCCGCCCCCATCGTCGAGGGGTCATCGTAGCGGATGGGCTTATCGGCCATGAGCAGCAGACCAGGGTTATCGGTCAGGATCTCGCCCGGTGTGGCGTGCATGAATGTGATGAAGCGCTCAGGGTTCGGGCGCTGAGCCGGGTTAAGTTCGCTGCCGTACCACGCCGGGGGGTGAAAGATCAGCCAGACCTGGCCTGACAGCACGATAGTGAGAGATAGGTAACGACCAAGTGTTCCTGCCCAGCCTGTGCCGGATAGTCGTTGCGTAAGCAGCCAACCCACCAGCATGCCAGCACACAGACTATACGCTAGTAACGTCTCTAGCAGATGATTGTGGTTGGCCCCGATCTCACCCGTGGCAGAGAGGGATAGCGGCACGACGAGGGCGTAGCATGCCAGAGTGCGGCTGGTATATCGGCCCAACCCCATAATCGCCGCGATGACCCCGAACAACAACAGCGGCCAGTAGGGCAGCAGGAGTCCGGTTATCTTAAGCAGCAGCGCCAGCGACCACCAGCGCACCCGGTCGCCACTCCACCAGACGTGAACCGTGTACTGACCTGCATAGATTACGTCAAGTATCGCCCAGGTACCCAGGGCCAGGATCATGTAGGTTGCCACAAAGATCCACGTCTGCGGCGAGATGAGCGAGCGCAGACGGAGGAGTAGCGGGCGCGGCGGCGTACCCTCGGCCCGAGTGCGGTACCAGGCCAGCAGATCATCAATCAGCAGAGCCATGCCCGTCGCCAATGGGGCGGCCACCGCCGTCTGCTTGGTCAGAAAGGCCAGCGAGAAGCAGAGGGCGGCGGCGACTAGGCGCAGGGTTGATCTCGTATTTCCCGCTGCGAAAATAGCCGATAGCCGATAGCCGATAGCCGATAGTCGGGCATCAGCGGCTCTTTTCATCGGGTGGTGTGCGCGAATCGCATGGTTGTCTGGCGAGAGAGGGATCGATAGTGCACCAGTTCTCGCCCAGGTTGCCAAGCTCAGCCCCAGGATTGTCCACATCAGCGCCAGCAAATCGGGCTTGATACGTGTGGCCCAGATGTAGAAAGGAGGTGCGCTTAGCAGGATCGCCGTGGACAGAACGGCAGACGACCATGAGCCGGAGAGTGATTGCACGAGGAGTATGGAGAGCAGAGCCACGGCCAGGGCAGCGCAGAGCGAGATCAACCTGCCGTACCAGAAGATATGCGGCCCGATAAAGCGATCAACCTGAGCGAGCAGTATGGGGTGGAACGGCGGGTAGGGTGCGGAGGTAAAGCGGTATAGCTCCAGGGGCTGGTAGAGCGGCTCGCCTGCTCGCAGCAGCCGCGCCTCATGGAGTAACGTCCCCTCTAACGAGTCAACCGGATAGGGGTAGTTCATCAGCAGCGTGGCTTGGCTCGTGGCGAGCCAGAGTAGCACCAGGGCCACACCCAGCAGCAGCATGGCGAACAGCGGGCGGATAGCTCCGGCACCTGAGCTGAGTCGTCTGTAAAGGAGCGTCATATGCGCTCACGCTCGCGGATGTGCCGGAGTAGCCCGTGACACCCGGCGGTGACAAGCTCGTATACCTCGTCGAAGCGGCCATTGTAGTACGGGTCAGGCACCTCGCGAGTGGGCATATGTGGGGCGTAGGCAAGCAACAGACGAGCGCGGGCATACGCTTCGGGGTGGAAACGGGCCATCCCCGCCAGGTTCTCCTCATCCATCGCGAGGATATAGTCGAACTGGCTGAAGTCATCGGCTTCCAACTGACGAGCGCGCTGTCCAGCGGCACCAATGCCGTGCTTGTGCAGCACAGCCAGCGTGCGCGGGTGCGGCAGTTCACCGGCGTGCCAGCCGCCGGTGCCAGCCGAGTCAATCCGCAGACGCTCGGCGATCCCGGCATCCTGGGCCATATGGCGAAACACCGCCTCGGCCATTGGCGAGCGACAGATATTGCCCATACAGACGAAGAGAACCCCGAT
>CAIXLU010000313.1 GCA_903920315.1 uncultured Oscillochloris sp. | reverse complement strand
CGTCAGATGCCGACCACGAAGAGGTCACGAATACGCGAATAAGGCTCTGCACCGGGCTATTCGTCTATTCGCGTCCTCTTCGTGGTCGGCGCGGCATGGCCTTATTCGAAAAGTATTGGGATTACGGCACCGGATTCAGAAATTCCGCCGCCACCCAGCCCTCCTGGGTCGGACTTTGGGTCGTCCGCACCTTGCGCCACGTTCGACCATCAGCCGTGCTGTCCACGCCGACCTGCTCAACCCGCGTGCCGTCGGGTAGCGTGGCAATGGGCATACCGCTGGTGGACGGATTGGGTCGCAGAAAGAGTCCCTGGATGTCTGTGCCCATGACGGTGAAGAATTTCGGGGCGGTCAGCGCCGTGGGCGCAGACGTGACAGCGGATTGGGCAATGGGCGTAAGGGCATTCCTCGCGCCTACGGCACTAGTGGGAGCCTTCCGCTCATCAACACCGAGTCCGGCGTTGCGCTGATCGTTGCGGCCATAGGCCAGCAGAGCGATGAGTAAAACGATCAGCAGGGCGGCGATGCCGGCGATGTAACGCCAGCCGCCGTCCTGGAGCCAAAGCTGAAATTCTTGTGGCGATGAAGGTACCTTACCCTGCCCGCGCCGTCCTCCTCGTGGGCCGGTGGCTCGTTCGCTACGCCAGCCCGGATTGACGGGTTCGCGCTGGCTCCACTCGTCGCCGCCGGGATTCAGACGCTCGGTGCGCCGCGAATCTATGCGACCGCTCTCCTCATCCGAAGGCCGTGCCGTCCCGCTCCGCCTCGGCCGCTCATTTCCCTCGCTCATGCGCCTCCCCTTCTCGCTCAGCAGGATCGGGCGCATGATAGCACAGCGTGCGCTGTGCTACAATGCACCAACGCAGGGGGTAGGGAATAGGAAGTCTGGCTGCCTTGGGCCAAAAGGGGCGCGTTTGTCGCGTCCCCTGTCGTGCTGTTGGACGAGCAATGGTATTAGCCGTGACAGCATGTATGGGTATGAACATCGCCCCGAGAGTACAGACATTTCGCTCGCAGTCGTGCATGGAAAAACCATGAACAGCCCAACACATGACACGATGATGGATGTACTGGTACACGCATTGCTTGATGGAGATCGATCCCTGTCAGTCAGCGAGGTCAAGCGTCTGCTTGCGGCTGGTGTGGCGATCAGGCAGATCCTTAGCGAGGGAGTGGAAGTGGCGATGGCGCAACTTGATGCCAAATGCACCATCGAGCAATTCAATTTGTTGGAGATCATGCTCTGCGGGCGGGCTGTTATGGGGATTATGAAGGAGTTGTACCCACCAGATATGTCGGTGCCTCACACGAAGGCGACCGTTGTTGTTGCAACCCTGGAGGGCGATGTGCATGATCTGGGCAAAAACATCCTCAAGATGGTTTTGACCGCATCAAGCTACCGGGTGATTGACTGCGGCAAAGATTGCCCCGTGGAGCGATTGGTTGACACGGCCGAGCGCGAAGTTCCGTTGGTGGTCGGGATCAGTGGCCTGCTTACCACGGTGATGCCTCAGGTGCGCCGGGTGCGGCAGCAGTTGGCCGAACGGGGGCTGGGTCATATCAGGGTGGTGGCCGGGGGCGCAGCCTTGAAACAAGCGACCGCCGAGAACCTACACGTTGATTACATCGCCCAGAATGCGTTTGATGCCCTCCACTATCTCGACGACATCATGGGAGGTGGCCAATGAACAGCTTGGAACGAGTTGCCGCCACCCTGAGTTTTCGTACGCCAGACCGAGTACCGGTGATGGCCCAAGTCTTTGGGCACGCTGCTACCCTGGCGGGAGTCAAACTGGGCGATTATGTCAAGGACGGCGCATTGTTGGCGCGCTGCCAGATCCACGCTCTGGAGTACTATGGCTACGATGCGGTGTTCGCCCTGATGGATGTCGGCGTTGAAACTGAGGCACTTGGTTCGACCCTGACCTATCGGGACAACCAGTACCCGTTTGTTCAATCCTATGTGTTGGCCGGTGGTGTTGATCTGGACGATCTGGACGTGCCTGACCCCCGGCGGGCCGGGCGTATGCCGGAGATTCTCAAAACGGCGTCCATCTTGCGCCAGGAAGTAGGGCAAGACGTGCCTGTGGTGGGCTGTGTGATGGGGCCGATGACCCTCGCCACCCAGATGCTCGGCATCGAGCGCGCCCTTTACCTGGCGATTGATCAGCCCGAACGATTTGCCCACCTGCTGGACTTTACGGCGGAGGTTGCGATCCGTTTTGGGCTGGCGCAACTTGAGGCTGGCGCACATCTGCCGATTGTCTTCGACCCGTCATCATCGCCGGACGTTATTCCGCCCGCGTTCTACCGCGAATTTGCCCTGCCGCGCCTCACGCGGGTCTTTGCGGCGTTTAAGCAGGCCGGTTCGATGGTCAACTGGCTCCATACGGCTGGCATGGCCGCGCCGATTTTGCCGTTCTACCCGCAAGCCGGTGTCGAGTTGGCGAATATTGATTTCTCTGTTGATCCGCAGTATGCCATGCAATCGCTCCCGCATACATGTCTCGACGGTAATATCAAGACGCTCGCATTTGTTGAAGCTACGCCAGCCGAGATCGCCGCTGAGTCGTCCCGGCTTTTGACGTTGTTCGCCAACCGAGGTGGCTTTATTCTCTCGTCGGGTTGCGAGATCCCGCCCGAGTCGAAACCGGAGAACATCGCCGCGATGGTTCTCGCCACACGCCAGCGGGGGTGAATGATGTCAACGTTGACCATTCACACAGCCCGTGAGATGCAGCAGTTCGCCTTTGTGCCGGGCCAATCTCTGAGCCGCATCTTAGACAATGTGGGTGTGCCGGTACGTACCGGCTGTAGGGGCATCGGCGCGTGTGGGCTATGTCTGGTACGGATCGTGGCCGGGGATGCGGGGGTGCCACAGCCAAACGAGGGCGTATTCCTGGATGATGATCATCTGGCGCAAGGGACTCGTCTCGCATGTCAGGTGGTGCCGGAACACGATCTGGAGATTGAAATTCTGTCGCCAGCGCCAAAGTCAACGTGGAGACGATTGGCCCATGAGCGTGGGCAGCGCAGTAAGCGGCATCTGCCATTTCCCCTGAACACTCTGCCGCCTAACGTCACCACGCCCTATGGTGTGGCGATTGATCTCGGCACTACCCATATCAGTCTGTCGCTGCACAATCTCGCCACCGGCGCATGGGTTGCCGGTCGCCACGGGCAGAATCCGCAGGCGAAAGTTGGCTCCGATGTTGTGACAAGGTTGATGGCTGCGATTGAATCCCCCGCGCAGGCACACGCACTGAGCCAGAGTGTCATTGATGCGATCTGCGAAGCCCTGTGGGATCTGGTGATTCGGGATGGGATAAACCTTCAGCATGTGGTGCGCCTGACCCTGGTGGGCAACACCGCTATGCTAGCGCTCCTGTCGGGGCGGAATTTTGACCTGCTCCTGCAGCCCAACCACTGGACGCGGGCGATTGACTGTACACCGCGAGACACTACCGCGTGGGTCACGGCGTGGGGCATTCATCCCCAGGCGCAGATTGATGTCGCCCCGGTACTCGCTGGTTTTGTCGGCTCCGATCTGCTGGCGGGAGTGATCGCGACCAATCTAACCAATGATCGGAGCAGAAATCTGTTGATTGATTTTGGCACAAACTCCGAGATCGCGCTCTGGGATGGCGCGGTTCTGTGGAGTACCTCGGCGGCGGGTGGCCCAGCCTTTGAGGGCAGTGGCATCCGCTGCGGGATGTCGGCAGAGGTCGGGGCGATTTATCAGATGACCATGCAGGCGGACATCCTGGAGTGCGCGGTGATTGGCAACGGCCAGCCATACGGCATCTGCGGCTCGGGGTTGGTGGATCTGATCGCCTGCCTCATACGATCAGGCACGCTCACGGCAACCGGTAAATTCGCTCCCAAGATCCCTAGCCAGGGCTTCACGATTGTGCATGGCGAGCAATCAATCCGCATTCCACGAACGGATATTGATGTCTTTCAGCGGGCCAAGGCCGCCATCGGGGTGGGTATCCAGGTGCTGCTCGATCATGCCGGACTTCAGGTTGACGATCTCCAGCGCATCTGCGTCGGCGGTGCATTCGGGCGCTCGCTGAACATCCGCAACGCGCAAGATGTTGGCCTCTTGCCCAATGTTCCATCTGCGCGAGTGGAACTGTGCGGAAACACGGCCCTGGCCGGGTGTGAGGAAGTGTTGCTATCGCCTGCAATACGGGAGTGCATGAGGCAACTTGGCAATCAGGCCAGAATTATCAACCTTTCACAGTATCCTGATTTTGACACACTCTTTTTAGAGAACCTGTATCTTCAGCCGATGCACGTGGTGTGAGCCATGAAGACACTATGGGATAGCAAGAGATATGCCCAAATTATCACCTTAGCTCAGTACCTCACAAGCCTGACGGTGCAGCAAGATGCATGGATTGAAGCTGGAAAATCGCTGATTAATTTTTTCAATGTTGATATATGCGCCTTTGGCGAGCGCAGCGCAGACAATACCATCACCGTGCGGCATTGGGTTTCGGCTGAGTCGCGCTTTGCCAACACCCTCACGCTGGACGTTACATCGCCTGGGCTAGCAAATTCTCTATTGGGCGACACAGAGCCGGACATTCACGAGTTGATTGCAGAAACCCTGGAAAGCGGCTTTCTCACCTCACAGCTTTTTTTTACCCCGATGCCGCTCTCCCTCGCGTTTCTGCCCATCACCCACGAGAACCAGGTGATTGCGGTGATGCTGATCGGACATCACCTGCCCGAACCGATCCCCAACGAACTGCTCAACGTCTATCTGGCGGTGGCCGGACTGGTGGGCACCACCGCCACCCGCTTGGCCTCGGAACGGGAGCTACGGAAACACCGCCAGCATCTCGCGGAGCTTGTCGAAGAACGTACCCTGGCATTAACTACGGTCAATCAGCAGCTTCAGCAAGAGATTATCGAGCGCACACGTACCGAAACGATCCTGGCGGCGCGTTTGCGGCTGATCACCTTTGCCCGAACGAGTACCCTTCATGATCTCCTACAGGCAACGCTCGATGAGGTAGAGTCGCTCACCGGTAGTCAGATCGGCTTCTTCCATTTTCTTCAGCCGGATCAGAATACGATCCTGCTCCAAAGCTGGTCTACCAATACGGTGCAGAACATGTATCAGGCGGAGGCCACCAACCAGCATGATGCGGTGGATCAGGCCGGAATCTGGGCGGATTGCATCCGCACGCGGAGCGCCACCATTTATAACGACTATGCCGCACTCCCTCATCATAGGGATCTGCCGTCAGGACGTGCGCAACTGCTGCGCGAAATCGTGGTGCCGGTACTGCGCGGCAGCCAGATCGTTGCGGTTTTGGGTGTGGGGAACAAACTGGCGGATTACACCTCCGAGGATGCCAAAATCATCACATCACTCGCCGATTTTGCCTGGGATATTGTTGAGAGCAAGCGTGCTGAAGAAGCATTGCAGCAGCAGGCCACCACAGATGAGCTTACCGGGGTCATGAACCGACGACATTTTCTGGCGATGGCATCCCACGAGATCAAACATATGGCGCGGCTCCAACACCCGCTCTCTATCGCCCTGATTGATCTCGATCATTTTAAGCAGATCAATGATACGCATGGTCATGTTGGGGGCGATCAGGCGCTCAGGATCTTTACCCGCATCTGCCAGCAGCACATTCGCGCCATCGATCTGTTCGCACGGTTTGGCGGCGACGAGTTTGTCTTGCTCTTGCCGATGACGACCGGCAAACAAGCGCATGATGTGGTGGAGCGTGTTCGTCTGGCGCTAACCGTACAGGCGGTGGAGCTAACCAACGGGCCAGTTTCGATGACAATCAGTGTTGGTATTGCCGCCTATCATCCAGGCGAACCCCAGTCGCTGGACATGTTACTTGAGCGTGCGGATCTTGCGCTGTACCGTGCCAAAAAAGCCGGGCGCAATCGTATTGATGTTGACGATACGCCCCTGAATCAATAATTGACATAAGGTTTCAGGTGTGAGGTTTCAGGTTTCAGGTCAAGTGCATCAGGACGCCACATTCTGGCCTGAACGGTAAAGTATCCACGAACCTTGTCTAAGAGCATGAGGGTGCGAGGTACCGAAGGACAGCGTGCGCTGTGCTACAATGCGCCAGCGCAGGGGGAGGGTTTCAGGGAGGGTAAAGTTTTCCCCGCAGTATGGAGGTGGAATGGAGTTTCAGTTCGGCTCGCCCCTGGATATGCACCTGCACCTACGTGAGGGGGCGATGCTTGACGTGGTTGCGCCCGTGAGCGCCCGCGATTTCGCCGGCGCGGTGGTGATGCCTAATCTCGTACCGCCGGTTGATAGTTTGGAGCGCCTGGAGACGTATGGCGCGGCGGTGCGATTGGCGTGCGCTGGTTATACGTTTACCCCGTATTTCACCCTCTTCTTTCGGGCCTACGATGAGGCGACGTTGACCGCAGCCCGCTCGCAGATTATCGGGGTGAAGCTCTATCCCGAGGGGGTGACGACGAATAGCGCTGGCGGTGTGCGCGATCTGGATGCTGTCGAGCCGACCTTGGCGGTGATGGAGCGATTGGGTATCCCGCTGCTGGTTCACGGCGAGAGCCACGGTTTTGTCCTTGACCGCGAGGCCGAGTTTTTGCCCATCTATGATCGTCTGGCCCACCGTTTCCCCAGACTCACGATTGTGATGGAGCATATCACCACGGCGGCGGCGCTGGATCTGCTAGATGATCATGCCAACCTGTACGCCACCGTCACCCTGCACCATCTGCTGATCACGCTTGATGATGTCGCTGGTGGCATGCTTCAGCCACACCTCTTCTGCAAGCCCATTGCCAAGCGCCCCGAAGATCGTGCCGCCCTGCTCTCCGCAGCGCTGCGCGCCCACCCCAAGCTGATGTTCGGCAGCGACTCGGCTCCTCATCCGGTTGACCGCAAAGAAGCTGCGGGCTGCGCTGCGGGCGTTTTTACCGCGCCCGTGATTCTGCCGCTGCTTGTGGAGTTGTTCGAGAAACACGACGCTCTGCCACGCCTTCAGCCGTTCATCTCCGATAACGCCCGCCGGATCTATGGAATTACTCCGCCCACAACAACGATCACCCTCGCTCGCGAGCCCTGGGTTGTCCCAGCCCGCTACGGCGATGTGGTGCCATTCTGCGCCGGGCGTACCCTGCCCTGGCAGGTAGCGACGAGGACTCATGATTAATCGGGAGGCTGTGGATGCAGTCGCCGCCGCCCGCTTCGGCGAGCGATTTGTCCGCCCACTCTACGAGAGCTATTGTTTCGCCCGCGTCCCGCATACAATCGAGGCCATGCTCACCGGCGCGGTTACGCCTGGTCTGCCTCCCGCCGCCCTGGCTGGTCTGCCCGACCGCTGCGAGACGGTAGTTTTGGTTTTTCTCGACGCCTTTGGCTGGCGTTTCTTCGCCCCTAGGGCGGAACGATACCCTTTCCTGCGCCGCTTCCTGGAGTCTGGCGTGGTGTCGCCGCTCACGACGATGTTTCCCTCAACAACCGCCGCGCACGTGACGACGTTGAACACCGGACTCTCCCCGGCCACAAGCGGAGTGTTCGAGTGGTTCTACTATGAGCCGCAGGTTGACGCGATTATTGCGCCGCTGCGCTTCTCATACGCGGGCGACCGCAACCGCGAGACGCTCACCTCTGTGGGGGTGAACCCGGCCAATCTCTTCCCACGCAGCCCGCTCTACCAGCGTCTGGTCGCCTCTGAGGTGCGGACGACGATCTTTCAGCATCGTGACTACGCGAACTCCGCGTACTCGCGCACGGTTTTCGCCGGTGCCGAGATGGTTCCATATCGCACGATGCCTGAGGCACTGACGACCCTGGCCCAGCGCCTGAAGACTCACTCTGGCTCGGCCTATTACTACCTCTACTTTGACATGATTGATGCGGCTGCCCACACTCACGGCCCTGACAGCGCCTATGTGGAAGCCGAGATTGATATTGCTCTCACGGCGCTGGATCGCCTGCTTCACCCGGCGATCCAGGCGCATCGTGGCGAGGTCGCCCTGCTCCTGATCGCCGACCACGGCCAGATTACGGTGGACCCGAAGACGACGATCTACCTTAACCAGTTGCTGCCGGATCTGGTGCCGGCCACGCGCACAAACGCCGCAGGCAAACTTCTGGTGCCGGCGGGATCGCGGCGCGATATGTTTCTCTATATCCGCGACGAGCGACTGGACGAGATCCACGCCAGCCTCACCCACCTTCTCGCTGGGCGAGCCGAGGTTCACCGCACGACGGATCTCATTGCCGCCGGGATGTTTGGCAGCGAGCCGGGGCCGGCATTCTTGGGACGAGTCGCCAATTTGGTGGTGCTGCCCTACGTGGGCGAGACAGTCTGGTGGGATTTCCGCGAGCGCGGGAGGTTCGATACGGTTTACCGGGGATTGCACGGTGGACTCAGCCGGGACGAGGCTGAGACTCAGTTGGCCGCTCTGTACTACAGGGGATGAGAGATCGCCCTTACGCCGCCAGCACCTCCAGCAAGCCCATGAGCTTCTCACTCCACGCATCCCCGAGCTTGAGCCGGTCGAGTCGGATGAACTGCGGGCCAACCTTTACGCTGGTATCGCGGCCATAGCGGCGGTGCAGCCGATCACGGGCCTGCGCCTCTAGGATGGGCAGCCGGATAATGAACTCATCGCCCACCGTTGTTACCGAACTGACGCCGGCCTGGAGCGCCAGCGCCTTAATATGCAGCCATGTGAGCAGGTGCAGCGCCGGTAGCGGCGGATCACCAAAGCGATCCTGAAGCTCCTGGCGCAGCCCGCGCACCTCGTCCAGTTGCTCGGCGGCCACCATCCGCTGATAAACCCCCAGGCGCACCAGTTCATCGGGGATGTACTCAACCGGCAGGTAAGCCGTCATCGGCAGATCGAGGGTGACGAGGGGGGCGACGAGTACTCTCTCGTTGACGATGGGATGGGGGATGGGGGATGGGGGATGGGGGTCTAACCCCTGACCCCTGACACCTGACCCCTGACACCTGACCCCTGACACCTGCTTAAGCTGCCCCACCGCCTGCTCCAGCAACCGCGAGTAGAGGTCGAATCCGACGGCGGCGATGTGGCCGCTCTGCTCGGCACCGAGCAGGTTGCCCGCCCCACGAATCTCCAGATCGCGCATGGCCACACGGAATCCGGCCCCAAGCTCGGTGGCCTCCTGGATAGCCTCCAGGCGCTGCTGGGCCTCCTCGGTCATGGCCTGGGTGCGCTTGTAGAAGAGGTAGGCGTAGGCCCGGTTAGTCGAGCGCCCAACCCGCCCGCGCAACTGGTAGAGCTGGGCGAGGCCGTAGTTTGTGGCGTCGTCAATGATAATCGTGTTGGCGTTGGGTACGTCTAGTCCGCTCTCGATGATCGTCGTGCAGACCAGTACGTCGTGGCGGCCCTCGAAAAAATCGAGCATCACCCGCTCTAGCTCGCGCTCGTCGAGCTGACCGTGACCCACGCCCACGTTGGCCTCGGGAACGATATTGCGCAGGTGGTTGGCCACGTGGTAGATGCTCTGCACCCGGTTATGGACAAAGTAAATCTGGCCCTCGCGCTCAAGCTCGCGCAGGATGGCCTCGCGGATGAGCGCCTCGTCGTAGGGCAGCACATACGTCTTGATCGGCACACGATCTTCGGGCGGAGTGTCAATCACGCTCATGTCGCGGATGCCGGCCATTGCCATGTGTAGGGTGCGCGGGATAGGCGTGGCGGTGAGGGTAAGCACATCCACCTCGGCGCGCAGATGCTTGAGCCGCTCCTTGTGGCGCACCCCGAAGCGCTGTTCCTCATCCACCACCACCAGGCCCAGATCCTTGAAGGAGACATCCTTGCTGAGCAGGCGGTGCGTCCCGATGATAATGTCAACCCGCCCACGGGCCAGATTCTGGAGAATGACATCCTGCTCCTTGGCCGAACGAAAGCGCGAGAGCATCTCAACCACCACCGGGAAGGCGGCCATACGTCGGAAGAAGGTATCGAAGTGCTGCTGGGCGAGGACGGTGGTGGGAACCAGAATCGCCACCTGCTTGCCGTCCTGCACGGCCTTAAAGGCGGCGCGCAGGGCCACCTCGGTCTTCCCAAAACCGACATCCCCGCAGATCAGGCGATCCATCGGCACATCGTGTTCCATATCGGCCTTGACATCAACCAGCGCACGTAGTTGGTCGTCGGTCTCGATGTAGGGGAAGGAACCCTCCATCTCGCGCTGCCACTCGTTATCACGGCTGAAAGCGTAGCCGCGCTTGGTCTGACGCTGGGCATAGAGCGCCAGCAGATCCTGGGCAAGATCCTGGACGGCGGCGCGGGCCTTGCGCTTGGCCCGCTCCCAGTCCTGGGTCCCCAGGCGCGTAAGGGTTGGCGCACTATCGCCAGCGCCGATATAGCGAGCCACCCGGTCAATCTGGTCAACAGGTACATAGATCTTATCGCTGGCAGCGTAGCGCAGCATCAGGTACTCACGCTCAATCTCGCCGACCGTGCGGCGGATCAAGCCCTCGTAGACGGCGATGCCATGCTCAATATGCACGACGTAATCGCCAATCTTGAGTCCGCGCAGGAAGGCGGCGCGATCCTCGGCGCTGCGGCTACGGCTGCGGCGCTCGGAGAGCGTGCGACGCTGGCGCACGCCAAAGATCTCGGTATCGGTGTAGAGAGTCAGGCCAAGAACGGGCAGACGCCAGCCGGACTCCAGGGCACCGTGGAGTGCGGTGAAGGATGAAGGATGAAGGATGAAGGATGAAGGATGAAGGATGAAGGATGAAGGGTGAAGGATGAAGGGTGAATTCGGATCGGCATCCTTCATCCTTCTGTCTTCATCCTTCATCCTTTCCTCGACCAACTCCTGGAGACGGGGAGCCTGCGAGGTGACGGCGACCACGCGCTCGCCGTTCTTCAGGCGGGCGACGATGTCGGCCACGAGGCGGCGAAACTGCCCGCCGAAGAGTTCGGCAGGAGCAAAGATTGCAGATTGCAGATTGCAGATTGTAGATTGGTCAGAGGTGGTTATCTCAAGCTCATTATTGCTCAGATCAATCACACTGAATCGCGGTATAATCTGCAATCCAAAATCTGCAATCTGCAATTCCTCCCAAATGAGGTAGGGCCGGGGGAAGCCGGGGGGCAACTCGCCCTGGTCAATCAGTTTGCGCCGCTGGGTCTCGGCATGCTCGGCGATCTCGGCGGCGTGATGGGCCAACATATGCCCCTCGGAGAGCAGCACGGTGCTGCCGGGGGGAAGGTGCGCCAGAAGCGATGAGTGACCGCCGAATAAGGTCGGTTGTCGGTCGTCGGTTGTCGGGTCGCGAAAGAACGGTGCGTAGAAAGCGTGGCCCTCGAAGCGTTCGCCGAGATCAAGGCGAGCAAGGGCAGAATCCCACTCGGCGCGGGACTCGCGGCGGAGGCCGGAGAGATCAAGGGCGGCAATGCGCGTGAGGGCCAGATCGCGGTTCCAGAGCGGGATTTCGTGAGATGGGCCGATCTGGGCACGATCAACGCGCTGATCGCTACGCTGGGTCGCGGGATCGAATCGGCGTAGGCTATCAATCTCGTCGCCAAAAAACTCGATGCGCAGGGGCCGTTCGTCAGAACTGGGCCACACATCAATAATCCCGCCACGCCGACTCAGCTCACCGGGAGCGGCAACAGCGGAGGCTGGACGGTAGCCCCGTCCAATCAAGGTGCGCAGCAGCGTATCCTGACTCAGTTCCTGGCTCAGACGGATAGTGGTGCTGGCGCTCGCCAACTCTTCCGGCGTGAGCGTGGGCTGGAGCAGCGCCTTGATGGAAGCGATGATGATGGTGGGGTGTGGGGTGTGGGGGATGGGGGATGGGGGGGTAAGAGCCAGCGCCTGCAGCACCCGCAGCCTGCGAGCGATCACCTTGTCACCAGGAGACATGTGTTCGTAGGGCATGGAGTCGCTGGCGGGGTAGAGCAGCACCGCCTCGGGGCCGAGCCACTGGCGCAGATCGTCTGCGGCGCGCAGGGCAGCCTCCGCATTGATCGTGATATAGAGCATGGGCGCACGGGCGTGGCGAGCCAGGGCCGCCACCAGGGGCGTGCGGGCCGCGCTGGGCAGGGGAGCCACCCGCAGCCGCACTGCACTCCCGGCGAGGGAATCGGCGATATGCGCGACATCTGCCATGTCCGCGAGTTCAGTTGTGATTGCGGCGAGTGGGTTTGTGTTCGTCATAGGTCAACAGAGAACCGAGAAACTTAGACAAGGTTTCAGGTGCCAGGTTTCAGCCGCTTGGCGCTGAAGCGCCTACTACGAACGGCGCACACTGTAAAGCTGCTCTGAACCTTAGTCTTAGCGTCTTTGCGCCTTTGCGTCAAATTATCAATTCGTTCTAACAAATGCGCGGGAGTTGTTCGCCCACGAGGGTGTCCACCACGCGGGTGCCGCCGATACCAGTGCGGGCCACAACCATGCCGGGGTGATCGGCGCTGGTCTCGCCAATGATCACGGCCCCTCGCCCGAGGGGGTGAGCGCGCATGGCCTCCAGCACCGCATCGGCATGATCGCGGGCCACGAAGGCTACCAGCTTGCCCTCGTTGGCCACATAGAGCGGATCCAGGCCGAGGATTTCGCAGGCTGCACGCACGATAGGGGGCACCGGCAGATCGCGCTCCACGATCCGTACGCCCACCCGCGAGGCGGCGGCGATCTCGTTCAGGGCCGAGGCTACCCCGCCCCTGGTCGGATCACGCAGGGCGTGGATGGCCGGGGCGTGGGCTAGCATCGCCGCCACCAGCCCGTTGAGCGGGGCGCAGTCGGTGATCAACGGTGCGCCGAACTCCAGCCCTTCGCGCACACTCATAATGGTCATCCCGTGGACGCCGATGTCGCCGCTGACGATCACCACATCGCCGGGACAAGCCTGATCTGGCCCGATACGCAGGCCCGCAGGCACCAGGCCGAATCCGCTGGTGGTGATGTAGACTCCGTCGCCGTGGCCGCAATCCACCACCTTCGTATCGCCCGTTACCAGGGAGACACCGGCAGCACGGGCGGCCTTGCCCATACTCTGGGCGATCATGGCGAGCTGGCTGATCGGCATACCCTCCTCAAGAATAAACCCCGCGCTCATGTAGAGCGGCTGCGCCCCGCTCATCGCGATGTCGTTGACCGTCCCGTTTACGGCTAGGTCGCCGATATTGCCGCCGGGAAAGAAGAGCGGGCGCACCACAAAGGAGTCGGTGGAGAAAGCCAGTCGTGCGCCGCCAATTTCAACCACAGCGGAATCGCCGAGTTGTGCCAAGGTATCGCTCTGGAAGGCCGGAAGAAACAGGTTCTCCACCAGTTCCGCCGACAGCTTACCACCGCCGCCGTGTCCCAACACAATATTCGGGTAGTCGCGCAGGGGCGTTGGACAAACCCAGCCGTCGAAGTCAAGCTTCATCCTTCATCCTTCATCCTTCAAAAACCGCCCGTACTGATAGTACGCCGCGCAGGCACCCTCGCTGCTGACCATCGTGGCCCCAAGGGGCATACGCGGCGTACACTCCTTACCAAAAGCTGGACACTGGTTGGGCTTGATCAGACCGCGCAGCACCTCGCCGCTGCGGCAGAGCGCCGACTCTGCGGTGCGGATGTGGCCGACGCTGAAGCGGTTCTCGGCGTCGAAGTCCCGGTAGCGTTCGCTTAGTCGCCAGCCGCTCAGGGGGATGCTGCCGATGCCACGCCATGTGCGATCTGTCACCTCAAATACATCGGCCAATACCCTCTGGGCGGGCAGGTTGCCGTCTGCACTGACCGCACGGGCGTAGGCGTTTTCCAGTTCGGCTGTGCCCGCCTCTAGTTGAACCACCGTGCGCCGGATGCCTTCCAGCACATCGAGTGGCTCGAATCCGGTGACGACAATTGGCACGTGGTACTGCGCAACCAGCGGGCCGTACTGATGTGTGCCCATCACACTACAGACGTGGCCGGCTGCCAGAAAACCCTGCACCCGGCAGTTCGGCGACTCCATAATCGCGCTGATTGCCGGTGGCACCAGCACATGCGAGACGAGCATAGAGAAATTATCCAGGCCCAGGCGTTTGGCGTGGAGAATGGACATCGCGTTGG
>CAIXLU010000312.1 GCA_903920315.1 uncultured Oscillochloris sp. | reverse complement strand
TGAAGGTCGGTAAGCCGAAGGATGCCGAGGCAGCGAAGAACGGCACCAAGCTCTCACGCGGGGCCAACTTTCGCTGTTTGATGTCTGAGACGCCGATTGCAGGCGACTACATCAAGGCGGAAGGTGTGGCTGGGCGCATGGGCGCACGGCTCATGGCGATTGTCACCGAAGGTGAGCGTGGGCGGATTTACCTTGCGCCTACGCCGGGGCATGAGGCGATTGCTCAGCAAGCGAAGCCAGAGTGGGTGCCAGAGACTCCGTTACCTGACGATCCGCGCAACTTCTGGACAGTACACTATGGTCTAACAACCTTCGGCGACCTCTTCACCCCACGCCAGCTTGTTGCGCTCAACACCTTTTCTGAACTGGTGCAAGAGGCGCGTGAGCGGGTTAAACGGGATGCATTTTTTACCGCAGAGGGCGCGGAGGGGCGCAGAGTTGACACAAGTGTTTCTGACCCTCTGCGTTCCTCTGCACCCTCTGCGGTTGATCATGATCTGCCCCTTGCCGCTGGCGGCACTGGCGCGACCGCCTATGCTGATGCGGTGGCGGTGTATTTGGCGTTTGCTATTAGTCGCTCCGCAGATCGCGGTTCTAACATCTGCTCGTGGGATAACAGTCCAAAGATGGAAGCGCTACGTAATACGTTTGGAAGACAAGCTATACCGATGGTTTGGGATTTTGCTGAGGGCAACCCATTGTCTGAGTCAAGCGGTAATTGGATGAATAATGTTGAATGGGGCGCAAAAACCGTGGCGTGTTTGCCTGCACATTTAACATCTGATGCCCGTCAAGTTGACGCAACAAACCAGACAATATCTAAAGATAAAATTGTCTCCACAGACCCGCCGTATTGTCTTGCGTCAGGAACATTGATTATGACTTCGCTTGGGTATGCCCCGATTGAGCAAATTCGCGTTGGTGATCAGGTGTTGACTCATCACGGACGTTTTGCCCGTGTCACGCAGACCTACCAGCGACCATACCAGGGTATGCTTCAGCAGATCAAAGTTGCCCATACGAGTCAACCGCTCCTGATTACCGATGAGCATCCCATCTATGCGGTGCAAACTGGTGCATGTCGAGTTGGCTACGCCGCCGCTTGTCACCTTTCCTGTGCCTGGATGCGCCAAAATAACGGCTGTTCCGCACGGGTTGCCGATCAGTACCAACTCGCTTGGGTTGAATCCGCCAAGGTCAAGCCAACCGATCTCGTATTCACACCAGTCCTACAAACAGATCTACCAATCGAACAAATTGAACTGCACGATTGGTTGCCTGCTGAACAATATCTGTTTATTGATACTCAACTGCATTACCACAAAGCCACGCCACGCTCACTCGCGTCTCGTGAACAGGTGCTCACCGCTCCGCGCCGATACACAACAAACACGACTATCGCGATCACGCCAGAACTGGGTCGCCTCCTGGGGTACTTCGTTGCCGATGGCTATGCCCAGGTCAGTCACGATGGTGGTGCGATCCATTTCACCTTTCATACCAATGAAACCGACTTCCATGCCGATGTCACCAACCTGATGGAACACTGCTTTGAGTTGAAGGCGGGCAAAACGACCGACAACGCCTATCAGTACAATCATTCTGTTCGCCTGAATTTTTACTCAAAGCCGATTGCAACCTTACTGCGGACATGGTGTTACACCGCCGATGGACATAAATGCCTACCTGATTGGTTGCTCCACCTTGATGATCATGTGATCAAAGCCTTTCTGCGCGGTTACTGGTTTGGTGACGGCTCATGTTCCGTCAAAGAAGCGATTGCATCGAGCAATTCACCTGCCTTAATTGGGCAACTGCGGCTCCTGCTGCAACGGATCGGCATTATGGCCCGTTTGCACATCCGTCAGATTAAGCCAACCCTGATCAATCGGAAAATGGCAGTGCCGCGTGGGCTTCAATACACGCTGCATATCACTGGTACGGCCTTAACGCGGTTGATTGATCAGCTTGATCTGCCCATTCCAAATCACCAACCGTCATATCACCGCGAGCAGCACGGGGCATGGTGGGCAGGTGGCTATCTTCTCCCCATACGGAAGATTGAGCCGGTCGCCTATAGCGGCATGGTCTACAATCTGGAAACCGAAGATCACTCGTATGTGACCGCAACCGGCTGTGTTCACAACTGTGACAATATCAGTTATGCCGATCTCTCCGACTTCTTCTATGTCTGGTTACGGCGCACGCTACGAACCATTTTTCCTGATCTCTTCTCAACCTTAGCTGTCCCCAAAGCCGAAGAATTGATTGCAAATCCCTATCGCCAAGGTGGCAAAGAATCGTCAGAAGCCTTTTTCTACAACGGTATGGCGCTTGCGATGCGTAATCTTTCGCATCAAACCCATCCAGCGTTTCCTATCACCATTTATTACGCCTACAAACAGCAAGAAACGAACGCATCAGAAGGTACGAGCAGTACCGGCTGGGATGGTTTTCTCACCTCGGTGATTGAGTCTGGCTTTGCCATAAGTGGCACATGGCCGATACGCACCGAACTCAGCAATCGCATGATTGGCTCAGGCACCAACGCCCTCGCCTCCTCAATCGTCCTCGTCTGCCGCCCCCGGCCCGCAAACGCCCCCACCGTCACCCGGCGCGACTTCCTGGCGGCGCTCAAGGACGAGCTGCCCGTGGCGCTGTCCAACATGCAGCGCGGCAACATCGCCCCGGTAGACCTAGCCCAGGCATCCATTGGCCCCGGCATGGGCGTCTTCACGCGCTACGGCAAGGTGATTGACGCCACCGGCAAGGCGCTCACGGTGCGCGAGGCGCTCACGCTGATCAACCAGAGCCTCGACGAGGTGCTGGCCGAGCAGGAGGGCGACTTCGACTCCGACACGCGCTGGGCGTTGGCATGGTTCGACCAGTACGGCTTCGCCGAGGGCGAGTACGGCGTGGCCGAAACGCTCTCCAAGGCCAAGAACACCAGTGTCGCCGGGATGGTTACGGCAGGTATCCTCACCTCTGGTGTTGGCAAGGTGCGCCTGCTGCGGCCCGAGGAACTGCCCGCCAACTGGAACCCTGACGACGATGAACGGCTCACCGTCTGGGAGATGGTTCACCACCTCGTGCGCGTACTCAACCAAGGCGAACAGGCCGCCGCCAACCTCCTTGCGAAGCTTGGCGCACGCGCCGATATTGCCCGCGAGCTGGCGTACCGCCTCTACGCCCTCTGCGAGCGCAAGAAGCGGGCGGCGGAGGCGCTGGCCTACAACGGACTGGTGCAAAGCTGGCCCGAGATGCTGACCTTGGCGCAGGCGCAGCAGCGGAGTACATCCGCGCAGCAGCTTGAAATGCTATGAAGGAGGAGATCACGATGGCGTATCAACTACCGATTGACTCCGAGATCCTGGCGCAGATCTGCCGTCGCCAGCATATCCGAAGACTCTCGTTATTTGGTTCCGTACTCGCTGGCACCGCGCAGCCAGAGAGCGACATTGACCTGCTAATTGAATTTGAGCCGGGCCAGGCACCGGGCCTGCTCGGTCTGGCCGCCATCGAAGCCGAGTTATCCACCCTGCTGGGCGGGCGACGGATCGACCTGCGCACCGCGCAGGATCTGAGTCGCCACTTCCGTGATGACGTGATCCGCATCGCTGAGGATTTGAGATTTTAGATTTATGATTGATGATTTTAGATCCGAAAAATCTAAAATCATCAATCTCAAACCTAAAATTACTTTCGGAGTGTTTTGAGCGAGGCGACCGTCATGGCGACAATCGCATTCGCCTCCTGCATCAGATCGGCAAAGCGCGAAGCGGGAAGGAGATCGACCTCGATGATCATCTCTAGCCAATACAGGGTTTCATCGGCCTCTTCCAGGACGATTCCGAGCTTGGCGATCATGTCGGCGGTTGATTTTGCTCGGCAGGCAGCACGGTAGTTCGCTCCAACGGAGGTAGCACAGCGAATAATCTGGCGTGCAATCACATCCGCCGCACGGTCACGAGGCAGCGCCGCTGCCAACCGGATAACACGGACGCCAAGTTGTTTGGTGCGATCCTTGAATTGCTGCTCATCCATAGGAGATTGATGATTTTGGATTGATGATTTTGGATTGATGATTTTCGGATCTAAAATCTAAAATCATCAATCTAAAATAGATACGCCTCGTCTCTATACCGTCCGTCCGTCCCGTAAGGATGCGGCCCGATCTGCAATCCAAAATCCAAAATCTCAAATCCAAAATCGGTATGGTGCGCTCAAATCCAAAATCCAAAATCTCAAATCCAAAATCGGTATGGTGCGCTCAAATCCAAAATCCAAAATCTCAAATCCAAAATCGGAGACAACATGGCCGTCACTAATCACGAGCGCGTCGGGAAAGCCTTGGACTTGCTACGCCAAGGGCTCCTGCCCTTCGTCGAACACGAACTTCAGGCCCAGCACGGCAAATACTGGGTCACCAAAGTCACCGCCGGCTGGCACAACGAGCTGACATGGGTTGATGATGAGACGGCCCACCTGGACATTGCCGCGCTGCTCAAGCTGATGTGGGACCAGTGGAATGAGGTCTTTCGCAAGCCCCTTGGTTTCAGCGAGCGCAGCCTTGTCAGCGAACTCCGCGACCATCGCAACAAGTGGGCGCACCAGGAACCCTTCTCGACCAATGATGCCCAGCGCGTCCTCGACTCTGCCACGCGCCTGCTCACCGCGATCTCCGCCCCCCAGGCGGAGGAGATCGAGCGTATGCGGATGGAGTTGATGCGCGTCTTCTTCGACGAGCAGGTGCGCAACGAGCGCCGGAAAAGCACCGGCACCGCCATCGAGAACACCACATCCGGCGGTCTCAAGCCCTGGCGCGAGGTCGTGACGCCGCACAAGGATGTCGCCAGTGGGCGCTATCAGCAGGCGGAGTTTGCCGCCGACCTCTGGCAAGTCCACCTCGGCGAGGGCACCGACGAGTACCGGAACCCGGTCGAGTTCTTCCGCCGCACCTACCTGACCGAGAGCCTCACCCGGCTGTTGGTCGGCGCACTCCAGCGCCTCGCCGGTGCAGGCGGCGATCCGGTCATCCAGCTCCAGACCAACTTCGGTGGCGGCAAGACTCACTCCATGCTCGCGCTCTACCACCTCGCATCCGGCATCTCGCCCACCAACCTGGACGGGATTGACCGCGTGATGCAGGCGGCGAACACCACCACCCTGCCGACCGCCCGCCGGGTCGTGCTGGTCGGCAACAAGATCTCACCCGGCAACCCGGTGGTCAAGGCGGATGGTACGGTGGTACGGACGCTCTGGGGCGAACTGGCGTGGCAGCTTGGTGGGCGTACGGCCTTTGAGCGCGTGCGACTTGATGATGAGCGGGCCACCAGTCCGGGCGACGCCCTGCGCGAACTGTTCAACGACTACGGGCCGTGCCTCATCCTCATTGATGAGTGGGTATCCTATGCACGCCAACTCCACGACCAAAGCGACCTCCCGGCGGGCGGCTTCGAGACCCAGTTCACCTTTGCCCAGGCACTCACCGAGTCGGCCAAACTGGCGAAGAATTGCTTGCTGGTGATCAGCCTACCCGCCTCAGACACGAGCGGCTCACCCCACACCCAGGCCGATGATGCGGAGGTCGGCGGCCAACGCGGGCGCGAGTCCCTTGACCGGCTGCGCAACGTCGTCGGGCGCGTCGAGTCCTCGTGGCGACCCGCGAGTGCCGAAGAGGGCTTCGAGATTGTGCGGCGACGTTTGTTCGAGCCGCTGAATGATGCAGGTCAGTTCAAAGATCGCGATGTCGTTGCACGGGCCTTCGCTGACCTCTACCGTACCCAGGGGCAGGAGTTCCCTCCCGAGTGCCACGACAACGCCTACGAGCAGCGCCTCAAAGCGGCCTACCCCATTCACCCGGAGATCTTCGACCGGCTCTACACCGACTGGTCCACACTGGTGAAGTTCCAACGCACCCGTGGCGTGCTGCGCCTGATGGCTGCGGTTATCCATAGCCTGTGGGAGAAGGGCGACCGCAACCCGATGATTCTCCCGGCCAACATCCCGATTGACGAGCCGCGTGTGCAGTTTGAACTGACCCGCTACCTCTCGGACAATTGGGTGCCCATCCTCGAAAAGGACGTGGATGGCCCTTCCTCACTGCCGCTCCAGATCGACAGCGAGGTGCCCAACCTCGGCAAGTTTGCCGCGTGCCGACGGGTTGCCCGCACCATCTACCTCGGATCGGCACCCACCGCCACCGCCGCCAATCGCGGCATGGAAGATCGACGGGTCAAGCTGGGGTGCGTGATGCCTGGCGAGTCACCGGCGGTATTCGGCGACGCCCTGCGGCGGCTGGCAGCAGCGGCCACCTATCTCTACCAGGACGGGCCGCGCTATTGGTACTCAACCCAGCCCACGGTCACGAAGCTGGCCGATGATCGTGCGGAACAAATGAAGCGCGAACCCGATAAGGTAGCTCAGGAGTTGGAGCGTCGGTTACGGATGAACCTGAGATTGATGGGTGACTTTAGCCGCATCCATGCATTTCCCGGATCGAACGTTGATGTACCGGATGATCTCGATGCACGCTTGGTAGTACTCGGGATTGGCCATGCATACAGCAAAGAGGCGGGCAATGCCGCTGAAGTGATGGCCAAGACCATCCTGGAAAGCCGAGGCACCACACCACGGATCTACCGGAATGCGCTGGTGTTCCTGGTGCCAGACAAGACCCGCATCCAGGATCTCGACGAGGCAGCGCGCAAGTATCTGGCCTGGGACTCGATCCTCAGTGAGAAAGAAATGCTCGATCTCTCACCGCACCAGGTCAAGCAAGCGGAGACGCAACGGACGACGGCGGACAGCGTGGTCACGGCGCGACTCCCCGAGACCTACCAGTGGGTGCTGGTGCCGAAACAGAGCCGACCACAGGTACCGATGGAGTGGCTGGCACTCAAGCTCGCGGGGCAGGACGCGCTGGCGGTACGGGCAAGCAAGAAACTCCGTAGCGATGAGCAACTCATCCTGAACCTCGCCGCCTCCAGCCTGCGCCTAGAGCTGGATCGTATCCCGCTGTGGCGCGGTGATCACGTCGCGGTGCGGCAACTGGTCGAGGACTTCGGGCGCTACCATTACCTGCCACGGCTGCGTAACCCGACCGTACTGCTCGACGCGATCCAGGCCGGTATCAACCTGAATACCTGGGAGATGGACTCCTTCGCCTATGCGGAGAGCTATGATGAGACGGGCGGGCGATACCGGGGTCTGCGATC
>CAIXLU010000311.1 GCA_903920315.1 uncultured Oscillochloris sp. | reverse complement strand
CCCGGCTGTGGCCGTAGTCTTGCACCTGCTCGGTGCGCGTATAGGGCGCGCTATGCACCAGAACGCTCGCGCCGGCGGCGAACTGGAGCGCCTGATTCCAGATCTGGTCGTCAATGTAGCGCACATCGGTGATGTACACCAGCGAGCGACGCCCCTCCTCCACCCGGTAGGCCCAGATCGGCGAGCGGTTCCGCCGCGAGAGCGGCAGGGCGCTCACGCGCATGCCGCCAACGGTGAAGGGTGTTGTCGTGGTTGGCTGGAAGCTATGGGTGGCCCCGATATGAGCCAGACCGTAAACCGGCGAGTAGACCGGCGAGAGCATCCCGTTGTAGACCATCTCCAGCGAGCCACGGGTGCTGTCGGGGCCGTAGATGTGCAGGCGGTTGCCGGGGATATGCACCAGGCCAGGGAAGGGCAGCCCCAAAATATGATCCCAATACGTGTGGGAGATCAGCAGAGTCATCTCGCCGCGCCCACGCCCGAACTCGGTTGTCATCAGGGTATCGCCAAGCTGACAGAACCCGGTGCCGGTGTCAATCACCACCATCTCGCCGCCCGCACCGTAGATCGCCGTGCAGCAGGTATTGCCGCCATAGCGCAGGTACTCGGCTCCCGGCGTCGGCACGTAGCCACGCACCCCCCAGAACTGCAATTTCATGGCAGATCTCCCTTGCGCAGTTCCATGCCCTCGTAGGCAGCAGTGATGATCATGTCGGAGCGGCACAAGGTCCGCTGCTCTTCCAGCATCGCATCAATCTGCGTATCAGTGTGGTGCGGGTCGTGATGAAAAAGCAACAATTGACCCACCCCAGCCTCCTCGGCGATCTCGCGAGCCTGGCTGGCCGAGCTGTGTCCCCAGTGCGGGAAGCGGGCGTACTGCTCATCGGTGAACTGCGAGTCATAGATCAGCCAGTCGGCCCCACGGGCCAGATTGATAATCCGCGCCCGCATCGTGGCCAAAGCCAGCAGATCATCGTCCGTATTCGCCGTCGGCTTGCCCGTCCACTCAATCCGTTCGTCGCCAAAGAGTACCGTGTGGAAGGGTCCCGTGTCGGGAATAAACACCAGAGTGGCACCATCGCTCTCCAGCCGATACGCCAACGCCCGGTAAGGGTGATTCGCCCGCGCCGTACACACGCGCACCCGCGAGTCGAGCTGAAACTCCAAACCCTCGTGGATCTCGTGGAAGCTCAGATCGGCCCGCAAATCCTCTAGGCCAATCGGCATCAGCGGGTCGCTCAGGGCGTTGGCGATGGTTTTGCGCAAACTCGACTGGGTGCGCTGGAGGCCGTAGATCTCAAGGCGGTTCTGAGGGCTGAAGATCGGCGCGAAGAAGGGGAAACCGATAATATGATCCCAGTGGGTGTGGGTGATCAGCATGTTGATGGTGGTGGGCGGGTTTGGCTCACGTCCGAGCGCCTCTCCCAACTGGCGTAGGCCCGTACCAGCATCAAGGATAATACAACTATCGCCAACGCGAACCTCTACGCATGTAGTATTACCACCGTAGCGCAGCATCTCGGCCCGCGCAACAGGGTAGGAGCCTCGCGTCCCCCAAATTCGTACGATCATCGTTGCTACTGCTTATCAATGCGCGTTACCACGGCCTAGTGTACAGGATAAACGCGGCTTTGTGTGGCTTTCACGCAGGCGCTTTTTGATATGACACATGGTATCACATATCTACAGCTTGATTGCTCGTTGACACCCACCAACCGTCACATCTCTCTATTAAAACAAATGTACTTGCTTTTTCTCCCTATCTTTGATAAAATAGTGCGACGCTGAGGTGAAAATAGCCGGGTGTCCGGGTAGGGGCGCGTCGCGACGCGCCCCTACGGCCCCATTTTCATCGGGTGGTGTGCGCGAATCGCAGGGTTGTCTGGTGCGCTAAGGGATGGGAGATTGTGTGACTGCTCAACCAAAACTCTATATCACGGAAGAAATGTATCTTCAACGTGAACGTACCCACCTTGAAAAATATGAATACTACAATGGTGATGTTTATGCAATGGCAGGTGCGAGCGAGCAGCATAATATTATCGCGATGAATCTCGCCGCACTCCTTCACGCCCATCTCCGTGATCGCTCGTGTCGTGCCTATCCGAGTGATATGCGGGTAAAAGTTCTCAAAACGGGTCTCCATACCTATCCCGGTTTTACCATTACCTGTGGGCAATCGTTGTTTAGTGATCCTGAAAAGCGTGACACCCTTATCAATCCTGTGGTTATTATCGAAATTCTTTCTCCATTCACCGAGCGTTATGATCGTGGCGTGAAGTTTCAGCACTACCGTACCATAGACACCCTCCAAGAATATATTCTTATCGCTCAAGATAGGCACCATGTCGAACGTTTCACTCGTCAAGAAAATAATGAGTGGCTCTTATCAGAAACGATAGGCAGTGAAGGTGTCGCACCCGTTGCCTCTATCCAGGCATTCTTGCAGCTTCACGATATATATGAGCAAGTCGTGTTTGCGCCTGAAATAGTGTTCATGCGTCTGCATGAGCATGATGATCACATCTGATGTGCAAACTGCTGAGTGCGTCGTATGCCTATTACCTGGCCAACCAGGAGCGTTTCTGGACGGAGATGAGCCGTCACCTGATTTTGAGCGGCAGCGCTCTGGCAATCAGCCTGATAGTGTGTATCCCGCTGGGGATCTGGGCCGCCCGCCATACGACCATCGCCCAGTATGTGATCACCGCCATCGGTGCGCTGCGGCTGATTCCCAGTTTGGCGATCCTCTTTCTGGTGCTGCCCTACCTCGGCACGGGCTTTGGCCCAGCCCTGATTGCCCTCACGGTACTGGCTCTGCCGCCGGTGCTGATCAATGTATATACCGGTATTTTAGGTGTCGAGCGTGCAGTTGTTGAGGCCGCACAGGCAATGGGAATGACTACTCGCCAGCAGTTTCTCCAGATTGAACTACCCTTGGCCCTGCCGGTGATCATCGCCGGTGTGCGTACTGCCACCGTTGAGGTGATTTCGAGCGCCACTCTGGCTGCGTTTATCGGCGGGGGCGGGCTGGGTATCTTCGTCACCCGGGGCTTTGCTCTTTTTGAGCCACGCATTATGCTCGTCGGCGCAATCCCGGTTGCGGCGCTGGCACTTATTAGCGAGTTGATTCTCGGTCTGGTTGAGCGATGGGTATCCCCGTATCGCCCTGGTCGTGTATCATAAGGTGAATGTCTTGGATCTTGAGGAGAACCCATGAAGTACCTGTTCACCCCACTCCGCGTCGGCCCGTTGCTGCTCACCCTCGCGCTACTGCTCGCGGCCTGCGGCAAACCTACCGCGACCACACCACCCACAACCGCCCCCGCAACAGCGGCCCCCGCAGCGACCGCCCCCGCAACAGCGGCCCCCGCAGCGACCGCCCCCGCAACAGCGGCCCCCGCAGCGACCGCCCCTGCAACAACTGGCGGGGCCACGATCAAGATCGGCTCAAAGAACTTCACCGAGGCCATTCTGGTGGCCGAGATGTACGCCCAGGTGCTTGAAGCTAACGGCTTCACGGTTGAGCGCAAGTTCAATCTGGGCGCTACGCCCATCGCCCAGGCCGCCATCGTCGCTGGCGACATTGACATGTACCCTGAGTACACCTCGACTGGCCTGCTCGAAGTCCTTAAAGCGAAGTCCATTGCTGACGCCAAGGAGATTCTTACGGCGGTGCGCAAGGGCTATGAGGAACAGTTTAAGCTGACATGGCTTGACGCCTCGCCCTTCAACGATACCAACACCTTCGCCCTCACCAAGGCCAAGGCCACCGAACTGGGCGTCAAAACCTTCTCTGATCTGGTGCCGCTCTCGGGCAAACTCAAGCTGGGTGGCCCGCCCGAATTTCCCGAGCGTGAGGATAACAAAGCCATGCTGGCCGCCTACGGCTTCGACCCGAAGTTCGGCGGCGCGAATTTTGTCCAACTCGACGCCGGTAGCCTGCGCTACGAGGCCCTCACCCGTGGTGACGTTGATGTCGTTCTGGCCTTCGGTACCGATGGCCAGCTCAACGGACTCGGGCTGGCCACGCTTGAGGACGACAAACATATCTACCCGATCTACCAGATCGCGCCGGTGGTGCGCCAGGATGTCCTCACTGCCAACCCCAGTATCGCTGCCGTCCTGAACAAACTGGCTCCCACCCTCACCGACAATGTGATGTCGGGCATGAACTGGCAGGTGGATGGGCCAGATAAGAAGGAGGTCGCTGCCGTCGCGACCGCGTTCCTGAAGAGTCAGGGTTTGGTTAAGTAGTACAGCGAGGTTTTGCCACAGAAAGACACAGAAAGTCACAGGAAAATATATTTCTGTGAGCTTCTGTGTCTTTCTGTGGCCGCGAATAGCTCGAATGTTTCGTAACAACGTAGCGCCGCCACATCAAGCATTTGCTCGCTGGCGGCGCTTTCGTCATCCAATAGAGGGTGTATGGGAAAAGATACGATCATTATTAAGGGCGCACGCGAGCATAACCTGCGGGGCGTTGATGTGGAACTGCCTCGCGATAAGCTGATTGTCCTGACGGGGGTGAGCGGATCGGGCAAAAGCTCGCTGGCCTTCGACACGCTCTACGCCGAGGGTCAGCGCCGTTATGTCGAGAGTCTCTCGTCCTACGCCCGCCAGTTCCTCGGCCAGATGGAGAAGCCGAAGGTTGATTTGATCGAGGGTCTCTCGCCAGCAATTGCGATTGAGCAGAAAAGCGCCTCGAAGAACCCGCGATCTACCGTCGGCACTGTCACCGAGATTTATGACTACATGCGCCTGCTCTACGCCCGCGTCGGTACGCAATACTGCCACCAGTGCGGTCGTCCCGTGGCCTCGCAGACCGCCCAGCAGATGGTTGATCGTGTGCTTGGTTTGTCGGCTGGAGTGCGCTTTATGGTGCTGGCTCCGGTAGTCTCTCAGCGCAAGGGCGAGTACAAGGATATTTTCACCGAGGCCAAGGCCGAGGGCTTTGTGCGCGTGCGTGTAGACGGCGAGATCCACGGGCTTGATGAGGAGATCAAGCTTAATAAGAAGGTCAAGCACAGCATTGAGGTGGTGGTTGATCGGCTGGTGATGCCGAACCGGGAGGAGGCAGGGGGCAGGAGGCAGGAGACAGGGGCGGGGGCGGGGTTTGCCGAGGCCAGTGCGGGCAGTGAGTGGGACGGCTTCGTCACTCGGCTGACCGATAGTATCGAGCAGGCTCTGCGCGTCGGCGAAGGCACGATTATCATCAGCGTCTTGGGCGAGGACTCCGAGGATTGGCTCATGAGCGAGAGCAATACCTGCCTGCCCTGCGGAATCTCCTTCCCTGAATTGTCACCGCAGATGTTCTCGTTTAACTCGCCCCAGGGCGCGTGTCCCACCTGCACCGGCCTCGGCACGCGCCTGGAGATTGATCCGATCCTGCTGGTGCCCAACGGCGCGCTCTCGATCAATGACGGGGCCGTGACCTACTGGGGCGAGATGCGCAAGAAGAAGGATTCCTGGGGCCATAAGTCCTTGGTCTCCATCACGACTCACTACGGGATTGATCTTGATACGCCTTGGGACGAACTGACCCAGCCGCAGCGCGATGCGCTCATTCTTGGCAGCGGTAAGGTGAAACTGCGCTTTGCCTGGGAACACGAGAGCGGTGGGCACGGTGAGTTCTACCGCCCCTGGGAAGGCGTCGCGGCGGAAATTCGCCGTCGCTTTATGCAGACCGGCAGCGACTCGCAGCGCGAGTATTATGTCCAGTACATGAGCGAGCAGCTCTGCCCCGACTGCATAGGCGCACGTCTGCGACCGCAGAGCCTAGCCGTTAAGGTGGCAGGCGAGAGCATCCGCGAGGTCTGTGCGAAGAATATTGGCGAGGCGTACACCTGGGCGCTGGAACTGGCTGAGGTAACGGGGGATGGTCGTTCGGTGGCGCTGACCGCCACCCAATTAGAGATTATCGGTGATGTGCTGAAGGAGATACGCGAGCGCCTGAGCTTCCTGCGTAATGTAGGACTACACTATCTCACGCTGGAGCGTCCGGCACCCACACTCAGCGGTGGCGAGGCCCAGCGCATCCGTCTGGCCTCGCAGATCGGCTCGGGGTTGGTGGGCGTCATGTACATCCTCGACGAGCCCAGCATCGGCCTACACCAGCGCGATAACCTCAAGCTGCTTGGCTCGCTGCTGCGCCTGCGCGATCTCGGCAACACCTTGATCGTAGTTGAACACGACCTAGAAACCATGCAGGCCGCCGACTGGATGGTGGATTTCGGGCCAGGCGCGGGGGTGAAGGGCGGGCAGGTGGTGGTAGCCGGGACGCCCGAAACCGTTGCTCAGCACCCGACCTCGCTCACCGGAGCCTATCTCAGCGGTCGCCTGAAGATTGCCGTACCCGGACTGCGCCGCGCCGCCCAGAACGGTTGGATCAGTATTGAAGGCGCGACCCTGAACAATCTGCGTGATGTGAGCGTATCGTTCCCGCTCGGCACCTTCGTCTCCGTCACCGGCGTCTCTGGCTCCGGCAAATCCTCGCTGATCACCGAGACGCTCTACCCGGCCCTGGCCAATCGCCTCAACAAAGCCCAGTTGAAACCTGGCCCCTACCGCGCCCTGCTCGGTCTGGAGGCGCTCGACAAGGTGATTGACATTGATCAGCAGCCGATTGGGCGCACCCCGCGCTCCAACCCGGCCACCTACGTCAAGCTGTTTGACATGCTGCGCCAACTCTTCGCCGAGACCGCCGAGGCCAAACTGCGCGGCTACGAGCCGGGGCGCTTCAGCTTTAATGTGAAGGGCGGGCGCTGCGAGGCGTGCGAGGGCAACGGCGAGATCAAAATTGACATGCAGTTCCTCGCCGATGTCTGGGTGCGCTGCGACGAGTGCAAGGGCAAACGCTACAACCGCGAGACGCTCCAGGTGAAGTATAAGGGCAAGTCCATCTCGGAGATTCTCGATATGGATGTGCAGACGGCCCTGGAGTTTTTTGATAACGTGCCGCGAGTGCGGCGCATCCTCCAGACGCTGCACGACGTGGGGCTGGATTACATCAAGCTCGGCCAACCGGCCACGACCTTGTCGGGTGGCGAGGCCCAGCGCGTGAAGCTGGCCAAGGAACTAGCCCGTGTGGCCACCGGACGCACGATTTACATTCTGGACGAGCCAACCACCGGCTTGCACTTTGCCGATGTTCAGCATCTGCTGCGCGTCCTGCACCGCCTGGTGGATGCGGGCAATACGGTGATTGTGATCGAGCATAACCTCGATGTGGTGAAGACGGCTGACTGGGTGGTGGATATGGGGCCGGAGGGCGGCGATGGTGGCGGCTACCTGGTGGCTGCGGGCACCCCCGAAGATGTGGCGATGGCCGAGGGTACCCATACGGGGGGATTTTTGCGGGCGATATTGCACGTCTCGTAGGGGCGCAGCAGTCGAGACGGAGGAATCGCAAT
>CAIXLU010000310.1 GCA_903920315.1 uncultured Oscillochloris sp. | reverse complement strand
CGCCCCTACGGGCGTGATCAAAACGAAATCGCCCGCTCGCCCAGGTTCGTGCCGGGCCAGATGCGGATGCCGCGCTCTAGGCGGTTCTCTGGCCCCAAAATGCAATCATCGCCGATGATTGACCCGTCGGTGATCATGGTCTTCGCGCCAATCTGGTTGTTGCGACCAAGCACGCAGTTGCGCAGCGTCGCCCCCTCGCCAACCTCGTTCCCGTCCCAGAGAACCACCCCTTCAAGAGATGCCTCCGCTCCGATCTGGCAGCCGTCACCCAGCACGGTCGGCCCGATCACCCGCGCCCCACGTCCAATCTTCACCCCGCGCCCAATGACAACCGGGCCAACCACCTGGGCCGTCGGGTGAATATCGGCGTCACCATCAAGCCAGACTCGGTCGGCGATCTGCTGGCCACGGAAGGTGTAGCGCACCTTGCCGATCAGAATATCGTGGTGGACATCGAGGTAGGTCTGCGGCTTGCCGATGTCGGTCCAGTAGGCCCGCGAAGGGAAGCCAAACATCGGATCGCCCGTCTGGAGCATAACCGGGAAGAGGCCGCGCTCGAACATATAGAACATGTTTGGCGGGACGTAACGCAGGACGTCGGGTTCGATGATGTAGGTGCCTGCGTTGATCAGGTTGGTGGTAATGTCCTCGGCGCGGGGCTTCTCCAAAAAGCGGTGAACCCGGTTGTCCTTGTGCATCTCCACAAGGCCAAACTGGGTTGGATCGTCCACCGGAGTGAGCGAGATCGTCACCTTGCTCTGCTTCTCGCGATGGTAGGCCAGCATCGCCTGAAGATCAAGGTCGGTCATCACATCGCCATTAAACACAAAAGTGGTATCGTCGAGCAGGTGTTCGACATTCTTCACCGCACCGGCGGTACCGCGTGGCTCCGGCTCCTTAATGATATGCAGCTTCATATTCAGGCGCGAGCCATCGCCAAGCGCAGCGTGGAAACGTTCGGCAAGATACTGGACGGCGAGTACGACCTCATCAATGCCTTGGTCGCGCAGTCGAATCAGCATCGACTCGATAAATGGCTCATTCACCAGGGGGATCATCGGCTTGGGGGTGTTGCAGGTGAGCGGACGTAGGCGTGTGCCAAGGCCACCAACAAGGATAACGGCTTTCATAGAACTCCCCTATACGGTCGTAGCGCCCCGCCAGTAGGCAAGGATATCGTTCATCGTCTGGCGGATTGTCATGGACGGTGCCCAACCGGTGCAGGTGCGCAACTTGCGCGCATCGCAGGTAACAAGAGGGATGTCAATCGGGCGCATCAAATCGGCGCTGAGGTGTACCTCAATCGGCGTTGTGCTTTCGGCGAGCAGCATGTCGAGAATGTCGCGGATCATCACCGCGTGGCCGGTGCCCAGATTATAGACCTCGCCCGCGACGCCGTGGCTCATCAGCAGGGTGTAGGCGCGCACAACATCACGGACATCGGTGAAGTCGCGGCAGGCGCTCAGGTTGCCTACCTGCATCACCGGGGGCTGGAGGCCGCGCTCGATCCGGGCGATCTGACGGGCAAACGCCGCCGTGACGAAACGCTCATTTTGGCGCGGGCCAATATGGGTGAAGGGCCGCACGCGCACCACATCAAGTCCGTGGCTCAGGTGGTACTGGAGGCCAAGGATACCCTGCGCCACCTTACTCACCCCGTAGGGGTTGGTCGGGCGAAGCGGGGCATACTCGTTGATCGGCAGATCCTCAGGCAGAATCTTGCCATACTCCTCATACGTTCCAACCAGCAGGACTCGGGCCGGAATGTGCTGCGCGATCATGGTCAGGAAGATATTCAGAGCGCCCAGGGTGTTGGTCGCCAGCGTCGCCGCCGGATCGCGGAACGACTCTGGCACAAAGGGCTGCCCCGCCAGATGAAAGATGACGTGGGGTTGTGCCGCGATAATCGCCCGCGCCGTTGCCTCGGGGTCGGACAGATCGGCCTGCACCAGCCTGACCTTATCACGAAGGCTGATCAAATCAATGAAGGGTGATCGTGATACACCCCAGATCTCATAATCGCCCTGCTGAAGCAAGTACTCAGCGAGGTGACTGCCAACAAAGCCGTTGATACCAGTAATAAGCGCACGCATAGGGTTGACAGGGGCCGCTCACACGGCGTTGACTACATCTCGATACGCAAGGTTTTCTTGTGCATTATATTGACACGGTTTGTGCAATATGCTACAATATCTGGACAATTGTAGCATGCTTTTGTAGGTTATAACGATCATATTGCTACTTTCATACACCACCACTGTCTGTATTTTCATAGTTAACTCTACGATAAGGCATCGGGTACAGCGACACGCTGGGAAGGCGAGCGGGAATGGCACAGCAGCACTTCTTGTCACAATTCTCTGACAAGCCGCGCTACAACACAAAGGCGGTGGCGCAGGAGACGGGCGTCCCCGCCGATACCTTTCGGGCGTGGGAGCGCCGCTATGGGGTGCCGCACCCGCAGCGAACCGAAGGTGGGCATCGCCTCTACTCTGAGCGTGACATCGCTACGATCCGCTGGCTGCGCGACCGGACAGCCGAGGGGCTGACGATCAGCCAGGCGATTGCGCTGATGACCGATGGCACGGAGTCGAACCTGGGCTGGCTGAATACGGCGGTTGATACCGAGCCGCACACGTGGGATCGGCTCAATAGCCGACTATTCGCCGCCCTGATTGATTTTGATGCGACTCGCGCAGAGCAGATTATGGGCGAGGCTTTTGCGATCTATCCGCTTGAGGATGTCTTTCTGCGGCTGGTTCAGCCGGCGATGATCGAGATCGGTGAGCAGTGGCACGCCGGTAAACTGAGCGTCACCGCCGAGCATTTCGCCACGCAGTTTATTCGGCGCAAGCTCTCGGGGCTTTTCAATACCTACAACATTACCGATGGGCGCGGCCTGGTGGTGATCGGCTGTGCGCCGAGTGAGCAGCACGACTTGGGTGCGCTCATGATTGCGGTCTTTCTGGTGCGTCACGGCTGGCAGGTCGTCTACCTTGGATCCGAGGTGCCGCTGCGCGATCTGCTCGACACGGTGCGACAGCTCCAGCCCGATATTGTCTGTATGGCCGCATCCACCACCGAGACGGCTGCGCAGCTCCTTGAGATCGGGAAGGCTATTCAGGCGATGCCGCCGCCATTTCCGGCGTTTGGCTTTGGCGGTCGCGCATTTAACCTGAACCCGATGCTTGCCCAGCGCATGCCCGGCACCTTCCTTGGGAAAGATGCTCAGGAGGTGGTAGACACCGTGGCTGATATTCTTAGCGGACGTTAGAGGTTGGTGGTAGTGACGCGGTGCTGCGGATGAAACAGAAGGAGAGCCGTGTGTCGCCAAAATCTCCCTCGTCGCTGGCCCTGAGTGCTGGCATAGCCGCAATACCACAGCCGCTCCCGGCTGAAGAGCAACTGGCGCTGTTGTTTCATCTGACGGAATTGCCGCCACAGCTTGAACTGGATGAGCATCCGCCTCACTCTCCGCAGGGCATCGCAGAGGCGTACCGCCACTGCGAGCAGATGATTCGCCAGCACTCCAAGAGCTTCTTCTTCAGCACGTGGTTTTTGCCTGTCGAGAAGCGCAGAGCGGTACACGCTTTCTACGCCTTCTGCCGAGTTACGGATGATACGGTGGATCATGCGACCGGCGACCCGGCCCGCACCCTGGCCGCGTGGGTGCAGCAGGCCCGCGCCGCGCACCCTATATCTGATAACCCCGTGCTGCTGGCCTGGCACGATACACGCACACGCTACAATCTGTCGCCTACGCTTGTGGATGAGTTGTTGGCAGGCATGGCGATGGATCTCTCAATCCATCGCTACGCCACCTTCGCCGACCTCTGGCTCTACTGCTATCGGGTGGCGTCGGTGGTGGGCCTGCTGAGTATGGGCGTCACTGGCGCGGCCCCTGGGGCCACGCCCTACGCGATCAAGCTTGGGGTGGCCCTCCAGATGACCAACATCCTGCGCGATGTGGGTGAGGACGCCAAGCGCGGGCGAGTCTACCTGCCTCAAGAAGATCTGGAGCGTTTCGGCCTGACGGCGGAGGAGATTCTTCGGGGGGTGTACGATGAGCGGTTCCGCAACCTGATGCGCTTTGAGGTTGATCGAACCTACCGTCTCTACGCCGAGAGTTGGCCTGGGATCGGACTGCTCCCACCCGATAGCCGACTCGCTGTGGCGGCGGCGGCCCGGATCTACGCCGGTATCCTTGACAAGCTGGTGGCAAATGATTACGATTCACATACCAAGCGGGCTTTCCTTACCTTGCGCGAGAAGCTCGTTCGCCTCCCGCAGCTCTGGTTTGATATGCAGAAGTTTTGAATGCTGAGACAAGGTTTCAGGTGCTGGGTTTCAGGTTTCAGGTACAGCGCATCAGAGTGCCTTATAAGTACCCAAACTGTAAAGTACCTGCGAACCTTGGCTGAGTGTTTATCGCCGCTGATGCTCGGCTATCGGCTATCGGCTATTTTTACATCAGAAAGGTACACTTTCATGGCAACCGAGAAGTTTCTTGTCCCTGGCATTTCGTGCCAGCACTGCGTTAATGCGGTAAATAAAGAAGTCAGTGCCCTCAGCGGCGTGCAAAAGGTTGAGGTTGATCTGCCTTCTAAAGTCGTCACCGTGTACAGCGATCAGGTTGACTCTGCCGTGATCATTGCGGCCATCCAGGAAGCTGGTTACGACGAGGTCTCGCCGGTGGCGTAGTCGTTGGTGTCTGCGTAGGGGCGAAGAATCACCAGCACCGGAAGTGCGCACTTGTGCGCCTCCGGTGCTGGTGATTTTTTGGCTCTATTCAATGATCACCCTTCCGGCGCTTAACTCGGCCAGGGCCGCGATGCAGGCCGCGTAGGTGTCGGCGGGCAGTTGAGTGATGATGCTCACATCGGCGGCAAATTCTTCGTCCTCGACGGTGGCGCTGTAAGATTCTAGGGCGCGGCGGATGGCCGCGTAGTCGGCGTAACCCGTTCGCACCAGCATGCTGCGCAGTTCCACACGTTCGGTGCGTGGCAGCGCCTCCAGCACGGCCTTGACAGAGTCGCCGTAGGCGCGCACGAGTCCCCCGGTGCCCAGGAGCGTCCCGCCGAAGTAGCGAGTGACGACCACGGTGACATCGCCCAGGTCGGCACCACGTAGCACGGCGAGCATGGGTCGTCCTGCTGTGCCTGCTGGCTCACCGTCGTCGCTCATGCCTGCGGTGACGCTGGCCCCGTAGCCGACGAGATAGGCGAAGCAGTGGTGGCTGGCGTCGGGGGCGGCAGCGCGGATCTCGCTGATGAATGCTTTGGCGGCGGCGACATCGGGGGTGGGGGCGGCGTCGGTGATGAAGCGTGAGTTGATGATGGTGAGTTCGACGCGGGCACGACCGGCGGGGATCGGGTAGCGGGTGGGATCGGCCATGGTCTATATCCTCATCAGCGTAGGTTTCAGGTGTTAGGTTTCAGGTATCAGCGTGACAGTTCGTCGTGGCGGCTTCAACCGCTTGGCTCTGAAGTACCTACTACGAACTGCAAACCCGACCCCTGACCCCTGACCCCTGACCCTTGACCCTTGACCCCTGTCTTAGCGTGAAACCTCCGGCATCCACATCTGGTAGGGCAACGCGATCATCGTGAGGCGCAGCAGCCCACCGTCGCTGTCGGAGACCAGGAGGGTGTCGCTATCAAAGGTGACGTTTAGGGCGGTGCCGGGTGTGTCGTAGCGACCGGCGAGGCGGGGGCCGGATGGGTCGCTGAGGTCGAAGGCGAGGACTCCGTTGTTGCCGGCAGCGACAATGAGCTGTGTGCCGCGCAAAGTGAGGTTGTAGGCGCTGAAGAGTTCGGTGCGGGAGAGAAACGTGGGTTTCGTCGGGTCGCGCACATCGAGGACGATTACCCCGTTGGTGGTGGCGAGATAGGCGCGCCCGGCGGAGAGGGCCACGCCCTGCACAAAGGTGCCGACGGGCGGATCGTAGCTACCGACGATGGTTCGGGTGACGGGGTTGATGACGCTCATGCCGCTGCGGTCGGCGACATAGAGGAACCCGTTGTCGAGAGCTAGATTGAGGGCGGCACCGGGCGTGTTTATG
>CAIXLU010000309.1 GCA_903920315.1 uncultured Oscillochloris sp. | reverse complement strand
GATCAAACGCCAGATCGGGATCAAAGACTCGGGCCAACTCATCCCCGGCCACGGCGGTATTCTCGACCGGATCGACTCGCTGCTTTTCACCGCTCCCGTCATCTACTATCTTGTTCTGTTGACACTCAGATCGTGATCAGGTACACTTTAGGCAGCGGTCGGGAGAGGCGGGCATATGCCCGCCTCCGTTGTTATATCCTGCGGAGTACCCTAACCTATGCTGACGACGTTACTTTCAGTTAGCGCTTTTCTGCTCATGCTTGGCCTGCTGGTGGTCGTTCACGAGATCGGTCACTTTGTCTGCGCGATCTGGATGGGGATTAAGGTTGAAGAGTTTGGTATTGGCTACCCCCCACGTGCGCTGGTGATGTTCGAGCGCGGCGGCGTGAAGTATACGTTGAACTGGCTGCCCCTCGGCGGGTTTGTGCGCTTTGCCAACAGCGGCGAGGAGAAGGATAGTCTCTACGGCGCGGGCGGCAGCCTGGCCGCTGCCACACCCTGGCGCAAAATCCTGGTGATGGTGGCTGGCCCACTGATGAATCTGTTCCTGGCAATGATCATCCTCTCGGTGATCTTTATGGTTCAGGGTGTGCCGACACCCGCAGGTGGACAGGACATCAGCAATGTCTATGCGAATACACCCGCCGCTGCCGCCGGCTTCCAGAAGGGCGATGAACTCATTCGCCTCGGTGATCGCCAGATTACCGAGAGTGCGCTCATCCCGGCGACGGCGCAGGCCAGCCAGGGGCGCACGCTGGATGCGGTGGTGGTGCGCGGCGGCAAGGAGATCGTGCTGAAGGTGACGCCCGGCCCGTGGACGGCACCTAACGGTACGCGCTACGATCTGGGCTTCGGGTTCAGCTACTCGCAGAGGGTCGTCCATATGCCGGTGAACCCGGCAGTGGCGGCATGGCGCGGGGTGAGCGACAGTATCGCTCTCACCGGCCAGATGCTCAAGTCTCTCTCATCGTTGCCCGCGTCAATTATGGGAATCTTCTCCCCGTCAACCTCAGCCACGAGCCAGCCCATTGGGCCGGTGGGTATCGCACGGGCGACGGGCGAGGTTATCCAGCAGCCCGGCGGCTTTCTGGCATTTTGGAACCTGACAGCCATCCTCAGCCTGAACCTCTTCCTGCTCAACCTGCTGCCCATCCCGGCCCTCGACGGTAGCCACATCATCTTCTCCATCGTCGAGTGGGTTCGCGGCGGCAAGAAGGTTCCGCCCGAGAAAGAGGCTCTCGTCCACGCTCTTGGATTTGCGGCCCTGATGGCTCTGATGCTGCTGATCACCGTCAATGATGTGATCAACGCGATCCAGGGTACGCCGGTGCTGGGGAACTAGGACGAATACCTTTTACATAAAGAATCCACCGCCGCGCAGCCCTCACCCCCCAGCCCCCTCTCCCAGAACGGGAGAGGGGGGGCCGAACCCGCTCTGATGCGGAATCTCCCCTCTCCCCCGGTGGGAGAGGGGCAGGGGGTGAGGGGGAACGAATACGATGCCGATCATCCGAGCTAGTGAAGTAGGCGAATATGTGTACTGCGCACGAGCGTGGTGGTTGCGCCGGGTGGTCGGCAGGGAACCTGCGGGTCAAGCCCGGCGTGATCTTGGCACCCTTCGCCACGCTCGCCACAGTCGGGCGGTCGCTCTCAGCGGCGGGCTGATCTGGCTGGCGGGGCTGTTGCTTGTGGTTTTTGTGTTACTGCTGCTCTTTGGCTAGGATCGCAATAGAGCAAAAGTCGCCCTGTCACCCATGTCACGCTGAGCGGAGCGAAGCGTCCCGGCGATGCTGATGCCCACCGAGACGCTTCGCTCCGCTCAGCGTGACATGACGCTGGGACACTTGAAAGAATTCGCTTCCCGTATCCCCACGTTAACGTATGTCGCCACTTGCCGTTGTCCTGCTGGTTCTCGCGGGTGCTGCTCTGATCGGGGGACTGCGCATTCGCGCACGCACCGGCTTGCCCTGGGCACCTATTATCGCCAACGATGCGAGTGCTGGGCGGATCGGGCGGAGTGTAGATCAGCCCCTGACAACCCGCCGCCACGGACTCAGCGGTAAGCCCGATTACATCATCGAGCAGGGAGGCCGTCAGATTCCGGTTGAAGTAAAGCCCGGACGATACGCGGCTCAGCCCTACGACTCGGATTTGATGCAGCTTGCCGCCTACTGCCTGTTGATTGAAGAGACTAGCGGTCACGCCCCGCCCTACGGCATCCTGCGCTACGCCGAGGTGAGCTTTCGGCTCCCCTACACGGCTACGGTGCGTGCGGAACTGCTTACCATTCTTGATGAGATGCGCGAACTGCTGGACGCCGAAGATGCCGAGCGCAGCCACAACAACGTCCGCCGCTGCACGGGCTGCGGGTTTGCCGCGCAATGTGAAGAATCGCTGGCCTGAGGGCCGCACATAGGGAAGAAGTGTGCTATCATGATTAGCCGTAACGACGTTATTATCAAAATTAATGAGCGACTCCGAAGTCAGATCAGCGATGCGGCAATCGCTGCGTGGGCGTTCGATCTCTTCTACTCCATTGAACAGGGCGAGGAAGAGGTAGACATCGAGAGTTGTGATGCCATCACTGATGCGCTCGATGAACTCATGTTTGCCGATGAGAAACCTTTCGCACTGGATGATGCCGACCTGTATCGGCTGATCACCCGCCTTGAATAGCCATGAAGATTCGACAACACCCGCGCATGCGCGACATTCTTGTGGGCGATGAGGTCTATTCCTACCCCCAGAAACTCTTCGCTCGTGTCGCCGATGTGTTCCCCGCCGCTGTCTGCGTGAAGATCGGCATCCTCTCGCTTGACGACCGCCTTGAGATCACGCTCTCCCCCCAGCTCTGGCGCGCCGAAGATATTGAGAACCTCTCAGTCTGCCGTCACTGTGGCAGCCGCGAGAATATCCGTGCCGAGACTGGCACCGGGATACCTTTTCGCGTCTGCACGAGTTGTAGCCCGGTGGATGAGACAGCGCAGACGGCGGTGGCGGAAGCCTAGCATGAGAGGAGACCGATGCAATCGGTACTGAGTTTGTTTCGTCTGGGGATTGACGGCATCCTGCTGAACCCCTTGGCCTATCGCGATCAGCGAGATTCGCCGGACGGACTACGCCGAGGTTTCGTACTCGTTGTGATGATTGGGCTGATCGTTGGTAGTGCCACTCTGATCGGCGATTTCGGCGAGTATGTGGCGCAGCCGAGTACGGCGGCGATAACCAAAACGATTTACGACGGCCTGCGAGCCATGCCCTGGTATGCCCAGGTGACCACTGTCAACCCGCAGTTCCCCGTCCAGTTTGACCAAATTTTCGCTCAGGTCACTCAGATTGTGCAGATGGTCAGTGGCGGCGGCATCATCGGCAGCCTCGTCGGCGTGATCACTACTCCGCTGATAATGGTCGTAAGCTGGCTCTTTTTTGGCACGGCGGGGCATCTGATGGCCCGTACCCTCGGTGGTCGCGCCACGTTTAACCAAACCTTGGCCTGTACCGCTCTGGCCAGTGGCGTCAACCTTCTCAGTATCGTTCAGGTTGTGCCCTTCGCCCAGGTGTCCGGCACACTGCTACTGGGGCTGGTAACCAGCTACGTGGCTATCCGCGTGGCCCACGAATTGCCGCCATGGCGCACGTTCTGGGCCACCATGCTCGGCCCGGTGATCCTGGCTCTGATCCTGATTGCCCTGGCTTGCGTTATGCTCGTTCTCGCACTTGGCGCACTTGGCTCGGCACTACCGGGAGGCAGCTTGTGATTGATACGTTTAACGGTGCCCTCACCCTGAGCCAGACACTTTTTCAAGGCATGCGTGAGGCACCGGACGTGGTGCGTCGCGGACTGACACTTGTTCTGCTTGTGGGACTGCTCGTGGGCGGTGTCCAGGCGATCAGCACCATGATCACCAACTCTAACCCGGATCGGGTTATCGCTGATATTGAGACAACCCTGAATCAGAGCATCCAGCAACAGTCCCTTGCCGCAACTAGTGCCTCGCAGCGCGAGGTAGTGCAGATGCTGAAAGAGAACAGCCAGGGCGTTCTGAGTGTGGTGCGAGCAGTCATGGATCTGCCCACACCGCTACCACGCCCGGTGAGCGTGATCTTTCAGGGTCTCGGGCTGATGGCCAGCACACCCCTGAGCTACATGGGCAGCCTGATGTTCGCCGTGGTCTTCACCCATATCGCTGCCCAGCAACTCGGCGGTCAGGGTACGATCCAGCAGATGCTCGGTATGGGTGCGCTCTCGGTGGCTCCCCACGCGCTCGACGCCCTCAGCTTCATCCCGGTGATTGGCTCGACCCTCGGTATGATCGCCTGGGCCTGGGGGCTCGTCATCCTGGTGCAAACCACCAGTATCGCCCATCGCCTTGATAGCGGTCGGGCCACCTTGGCCGTGCTGCTCTACCCGCTGATTGGTGTCCTACTGGTACTCTTTGGCTGCTGTGCCCTCTTCCTCCTCGCCTTCGTCAGCGGAGGACGGTAGTTCGTCACTGTGCGCCTTACGGCGTAGCCTTTGCCACCAGAGCCAACTTCCGCCAAGGAAGGCTGCGAACATGACCAGGATGGACGCACCCGCACGGTTCAGCAGGTTGATCAGCGGCTTGGCGGTTACGGTAAAAAGCCATGCTGTCCCGTTGCTATCGCTCAGCATCCCCCACGTGCCAAGGGCGAAGACAGCGCAAACGCAGATCAGCACCGCCCCTCCATAGATCCGGCGTAGTGTGTTGGCCGGGCGCGGCGGCGGTTCAGATAAGGCGTTAATCACCCGGCCCGCCAGTGCGGCGGGAGGCTCCAGCGCCCGTGGCTGGCCGTAGCGTGCTAACAGACGGCGCGTCTCCACCTCATCTGCGGCCATCGCGTCATCATCGAGGGTTAGTTGGTTGTCTCCACGTCCCATAACTCTTCTCCATCGGCACCAAGAACATCGCGGAGCATCTTGCGTGCCCGGTGTAGCCGTGTCTTCACAGTAGCTTCGGTGAGGCTCAGGGCATCGGCAATCTCAAGGTAGGAGAGGTCGTTCCAGTAGCGCAGCACCGTCACGCTGCGGTAGCTCTCGGGGAGTTGCTGAAGCGCCCGTTGGACGTGGCGCTGGCGCTCGCCCTCAAGGGCGTTGCGCTCTGGACTGGCCTCGCTGCTGGTAAGCCAGAAGGCAACATCGTCGAGGGTAATCCAGTTCAAGCGCCTCCGCCGCAGCCGATCAATACAATAGTTTGAGCCAATCGTCAGCAGCCAGGTTACAAAGCGTCGCCCTGGATCATAACTATCTAGGCGTCGGTAGGCTCGCAGAAATACCTCCTGCACGGCATCCTCAGACTCCTGGGCATTGCCGAGCATACGGTACGCCTGGTTGTAGACGGTACCCGTGTAGCGGATCACCAGATCGGCGAACGCCATGTGATCGCCAGCCTGGGCGCGCCGGGTGAGCTGTCCCTCCTCGACTACCAGATCCATGATGGACGCCCCGCTCTTGCAAATGTACGCACATGCGCCTCGAAGGTTTCATCTGACCGGCCTGCAACTTGCAGAACAACGCAGCATCGTGTACCATCATTGACGAAGTCGTTGACACCGGGGGCGCGACCGCCCGTACCTGGAATGTCCCCCGAGGCACATTGGGAGGGAAGAGTGGCAGGCAGCTACAACCGAGACCAGATCTGTGCCGCACTGGCCGAGACTGACCCGGCATATAGCTTCTATCTCGATCTTGAGACCGGGCAGGTAGTGAAGGTTCCCGACACCGAGGCTACCCCGGAAGCAGAGGCGCTGCGCACGAGCGTCATGGATGGCTACGGAGATCGGTTCCGCTACATCCCTGGTGGCAACCCCGCACCCTCAGAAGCTGATGTGCAGAGCTGGCTAGAGGCCGAGGGCATCTGAGCCGTTCATGCAAAATGCAAAGTGCAGAATCCTGCATTTTGCATTTTGCGTTGCACATCATTTCTCGTAGGGTTTGCCCGCTGCGGCTGGCCCAACAGAGCGGCCAATTAGCCCTGCGAGAACAATGATCGTAAGGACGTAGGGCAGCATCTGCAAGAACTGGATCGGCACCGGCCCGCCAAATAACTCCACTTTTAAGATCTGAAAGCGGATGCCGAGAGCCTCAGAGAAGCCGAAGAGCATTGCTCCCCCGAATGAGCCGAACGGTGTCCATTTGCCAAAGATCATTGCCGCCAGCGCGATGAACCCCTTGCCCGCTGTCATTCCATCGTCAAATCCCCCCACTTTCTCCAGTGAGAGCCACGCTCCGCCGAGCCCGGCGATCATCCCGCTTATGGCGATATTGACATAACGTGTACGGCTTACGTTGATGCCGACGGTGTCGGCGGCGCGTGGGTTTTCGCCTACTGCCCGCGTGCGCAACCCCCAGCGCGTATACGAGAGAACCACGTGAGTTACCAGCACCAGCACCAGCATAAGGAAGAAGATCGGCTTGCCGACAAAGAAGATCGGCCCCAGGATCGGGATGTCGCTGAGTCCGGGGATGGAGATCTCTGTCATGGTTGCCAAGCTCTGGGTGTGACCCGACGCCTGCAAGGTGTTGACGTGGGGGACAATGTACTGACGCCGTAGGTAGCCGGTCATCCCGATTGCTAGGATGTTGATCACGGTGCCGCTGATGATTTGGTCGGTCTTAAAACTGATCGAGAGCAGCCCGTGAAGAAGGGCAATCAGTCCGCCAAGGAGAACGGCGGCGGTCACGCCCAGCCAGATGTTGCCGGTTGCCACATAGGTGGCAAAACCAAAGCCCGCCCCGGTCAGCATCATGCCCTCAATGGCGATGTTGACCACCCCGCAGCGCTCGGCGTAGATCCCGGCCAGGGCACCCAGAGCAATGGGAGTCCCCAGGCGCAGCGTCTCACTGATCATCGTTACGGCGTTGGTCGGCTGTTTACCAGCGGCGACCCCGATCATGATGGCGGGAAAGAGCAGCGCGGCGCTCGACCAGAGTAGCCACGTGCCAGCCACCTGCGCACGCGGCACAAGGGCAACAAGGCCAGCGATGATGTAAAAAAGAGCAATAAGGGTAAGCGCAGGGGCAGTGGGTACGGGGAGCGGCGGCTGGCGGACCATAAACAGAAGCCGGGTGACAAGGGGACTCTCGGCGCTCAACTGCGGCACAAAGGTCGCGAGCAACATCATGCCGATGAGGATGAAGAAACCAGCGATGACCATACGGCGGGTAACGCCCCGGCGGCGCTCGGGCATGAGGTCGTCCTTTCTCTGCACAACGCTGCGCCGGTATCATAGCACAAGATCGCGGCGACTAGCCGATCTGCTATACTAGCGCCTCACGAGCAAGAGATTTCCCGTTGCTTGAAAACTTGGGCCTGATCGAGTATGATCGGCGGCACGTAACCGACCGCATATAGTCCCTCCGTGCGTAACCATAACAACGGGCGTTGAAGAGGCGTGAGCGACACATTCACGTGATTCACCCATGCGCGAGCTGATGCCCGGCTATCGGCTATCGGCTATCGGCTATTTTGCGCCTCGTCTGGGTCTTCGTCTCTGAAGGGGAGCATCCGTGAACTTAACCCAGATCTGGCAGGCAACCCTTGGTGCCGTCCAGCTCCAAACATCGCGCCAGGATTTTGATACGTGGTTGCGCGGCACGGCGCTGCTTGCGCTCGATGGTGGACTCGCCACTGTCGGGACAGCCTCAACCTTCCACAAGGAGGGGCTTGAGAACCGCTTTATGGCTCCGGTGCGACGCTCGCTAGGTGATGTGGTCGGCTACCCGGTGCAGGTGCAGGTGGTGATCGCCAATGGTCAGAACAGCCGGGGCGAGTCATCCAATCCCACCGCGCCCAGCGATGAGCTTGGCCCGAGCGAGCGAGGGGCGGTGCAGCTCGATCTCTCAAGCGCGATGCGTACGGGGATGCTGAACCCGAAATACACCTTCTCGCGCTTTATTGTCGGGTCGAGCAACCGGCTGGCCCATGCGGCGTGCCTCGCCGTGGCCGATAACCCCGGCCAGCACTATAACCCGCTCTTCCTGTATGGCGGGGTGGGGCTGGGCAAAACACATCTGCTCCACGCGATTGGGAATTACGTCCTCGACCGTGACCCTGAGATCAATGTGCTGTATGTGTCGAGCGAGAAGTTTACCAATGATATGATCAATGCCATCCGTCGGCAGCAGACAGAAGAGTTCCGTATGCGCTATCGGAACATTGATGTGCTGCTGATTGACGATATTCAGTTTATCGCCGGCAAGGAAGGCACGCAGGAGGAATTCTTTCATACCTTCAATACGCTCCACTCGGCGGCCAAGCATATTGTGATCAGCTCGGATAAGCCGCCTAAGGCGATCCTGACCCTGGAGGAGCGGCTGCGCTCGCGCTTCGAGTGGGGTCTGATCGCCGATGTTCAGCCCCCCGACCTTGAGACGCGCACGGCCATCCTGCGAACCAAGGCCGATCAGATGAACGTCGGTGTCCCCGATGACGTGATTGATTTTCTGGCGCATAAGGTACAGAGCAATATCCGTGAGCTTGAGGGCAGCCTGAACCGGGTGGCCGCCTTCGCCGAGTTGCACGGCATACCAATCAGCGTTGAGATGGCCACGAGTACCCTCGCCGATCTGCTCGGTAATGTGCGCCGCCGCCGGATCACCCCTGACCAGATCATCGTTGCGGTCAGTGAACACTTTGGCGTTGACATCCGTGTGATACAGGGGCGCGGTCGCTCGCGCAAGATTGTGGTGCCGCGCCAGGTGGCGATGTATCTGCTGCGTGAGGAGACCGAGTGTTCCCTGGTTGATATTGGCAAGCTCCTCGGTGGGCGCGACCATACCACCGTGATGCATGGCTGCGATAGGATCGCGGAAGAGATAAATGCCGATACCCGACTGCGCAACGAGGTTCTTGCGATCCGCGAGCGCCTTTATTCTCAGGCGGTGTAGGGGCAGGCTTAGCCGATAGCCGATAGCCGATAGCCGATAGCCGATAGCCGATAGCCGATAGCCGATAGTACGACAGTTGTAAATATCTTCGCAGAAAGGCTCCCGCCGACCACCCCCCCTAGCCCCTCCGCAAGCGG
>CAIXLU010000308.1 GCA_903920315.1 uncultured Oscillochloris sp. | reverse complement strand
GCAGTAGAGCATAAGTAACGCTGTGACTTCAGATTCAATACCCATGTCACCCTGAGCGAAGCGAAGGGTCTGACAGGAAACCGGGAAAGATGCTTCGCTGCGCTCAGCATGACATGACAGCGTTACTTATGCGGTATTGCGTAATTAGGCTTGACAGTACTGAGATATGAACGTACCATAGCACTAAGAAATGACGTAGCCGCCAGGGTGTATCAGACCCAAAGCGGCTACTAACCCCACACCTGCAGTAACAGGCGTGTGGCTGGGGCGCATGGTAGCACATGCGGCAACACCTCCAGCAGCACCCTGCCGCGCCGTCCCTCGTGAACGGCGCACAGCAATGGGGTGCTGTTGTTGTGTCGGCGGTGTCATTTCCGCCGACCATATCGAGCAACGAGCGCAACGATTGATTCGCCCTATGGCATCAGTGCCTCTACGGCTCAATCATTCCGCTCAGTGTTCTCTGGAGGAACTCGCCATGACCGCTGAACGACGCCCAAGCTGCGTTGCTCGTCTCCTCGACGTGCGCAGCTATGTGATCGCCGCCCGCCAGTCCATGCGCCACGCCGAACCCGCCGCCGCCCTGTTCATGATCGCCGTCTTCGGCCTGATCAGCCTCGTCCTCACCCCGATCTACCTCACCTTCGATCTTAGCTCGACCTGGACATTCACGACCGGGCTACGCGATGCGACCAGCCCCGCGATTATCGGCATGACCAGTCAGGCCGAAGGCATCCTGCACATGAGCATCGGTGCGCTGCTAACCGGCATCATCCTGACCAGCTTCACCCTCCTCCCCTCGCTCTTTGAACTGGCCTTCCCCACTGTCACCCACCCGCTGCTCTCGCTAATTCTGTGGGGCTCAATCACCTTCGACTTCATCACCGACTGGGGCAAAACCTGGGATCTCGTCGGCACCTGGATCACACATCCCGCCATGCGCTTTCTGATCAGCGTCCCGCTCTGCGGCTTCTTCAGCGTCCTCGTCCAAGCCCTCCTCGTCATCTGCCTCACCGTCGTCATCTTCGGCGTGATCACCCTGGTCAGCGGCGGCAGACGACAGGCTGAAGCGATCATCATTCAGCAGTGACAGGAGGCCGCATATGAGCCTGATCACAGGTGAAGAACTCGCACGCGGACTCCTGATCGGCATCTTCGGCGGCGCAGCGGGCGTCTGCACCGTCGCCTTCCCCGGCTCCGTATTGTGGCTCCTGCCCGCCAGCATCGCCGTGGGCGGCTGCGCCCTAACCGTACCCGAGGTGCGGCAGGAGGTCGTGCGCTCCATGCCCGCCCTGCCCGCACCGGCAAAGCTGCGCGCCCTGCCTCATCTCATGCGCCGCCCATCGGCGGCACTCTCTCGCCTCAGCGGGCCAACGCCAAAGCCGTCACCGCTAACCGATTCGGCCCAGCCGCCGTCCGCCAACGACAATCTGGTCGAGACACTGGCAAACACCCCGCATCGGCTGATCATCGGCCACACCCGAGGCGGGAAAACGACACTGATTCACCACATGGCGACGATGTGGGCCGCGCACGGCGAGCGCGTCCTGGTCGGCGACCCGGACGCGGCACCGGGATTGTGGCCGGGATGCGAGGTACGCGGCCACGGCGACGATATCCAGGCGATTGGCGAACTGCTAAACATTGTCCAGACCGAAGTCACCGAGCGCCGCGCAGCCCGCGCCCAGGGCGTGCGCCAGTTCGCGCCGCTGCACCTGATCATAGACGAAGCACAAGATGTACTCCCAGCCCTCGATGGCGGGCTAGAGCTGTTTGAGGATGTGGCCCGACGCGGCGGCAAGTTAAATATACGAATGACCGTGGGGGTGCAGGACAAGCAGGTGCGAACGCTGGGACTGGAGGGGAAAAGCGAGCTGCTGCGCAATTTTCAGGTCGCGGACGTACTGAAGAACCACGAAGGGCAACGGGTGGCCGTGCTGCGCGATGCCGAAAGCGGCAAGCGGATCAGCATGCCCATCCCACAGCTACGCGACCCGGAAACGATGATCCGTACCCCATCGCCCGCCCGCCCCGACGTACCTGCCCGAGCCTCGGAAGGTGCGACGATGCGGCTCAACCCCGCGCAGGCCCGTCAGCCCGTATCCAAGGGTGAAGCCGCCGCCCTGCTGTCGAGCCTATTCCCCGAGGCTATTCCCCCACATCAGGATACCGAGATACGGCCCACTGAAAACCGTGTTATTACCAGCACAGATACGGATAATACGAGTCATATCCGAGTTAACACCAGCGCCGGGGGAGGGGTAACGGTAAACGTGGCGCAGATGGCAGGCAGCTCCCGCCGCACCACTCGCGCACGGGGGCTGGACATGAAGGCACGACACCAGCGCACAAGCCGCTATGCGCAGGTACGGGCACTCGTGGCCGGCAATGCCCGCTTTGAGGATGTGTACCGAGCTGTGAAGGGCAACCGCAACGCGGTACACGCCGAGTTTAAGCGTGCCAAAGCAGAACTAGGAAAATGAACGATCCACGTATCACCGCAACCTATCGCTGCCGCCACTGCGGCGACGAGGGACTCACCAAATCCTAGCAACTCGCCCACGGTTGCCAGTACACCGCCGCCCGCCGTGCCGCACAGGGCTAAAGCAACGACAACGGGCCGAGGGTTGCCCCCCCGGCCCGCATACAACCAACGATCACACTCCAAACAATGTAAGCCATTTTATACCGAAACGAGATCATTCACACCATGAGGTTTTCAGCTATGCAATGCACAAAACAGCCCCAACGAAGGCATTTTCAAACATGGCAAAAGAGTGCTATACTGTGCCGAACGAACAAGCCCTTGCACATAAACAGAGAAATCCAAAAGACTCAAAAAGCCCCAGTATTACCCAAAACGGCGACCAAACCTACGGGTAATACCAGAACTTCTTGAGTTTAAAGTAGTCAGCGTAGCGTGCGCCACGCCCCCACGCCATGCATAAAATCCTACCACAACCAGCACAGGTGTCAACCACTCAGGCATCAAAAAACATGCAGACCATATACAACACAGATAACAAATAGCCCATAAAAACGTAAAAGCCGCCGGGGTAAACCCTGGCAGCAATCACGCCGGCAAGTGTTACCTCGCGCGCGTCAGAACCGCATGGTAGCACAAAGGCGAACTGCTGTCCAGGGGGAAGGAGGAGGAAAAACATTTCGCCTACCTCTCCACTCCGGCTACTGAGAAAGTAGCCATGCAACCGACAAGCCAAGCCCGCCACCATGCGCTCGCCCCGCGCCGCCCTGCCACCGCCAACCCGCAGGATGTCGCACTCCTCGCCCATCTCATCGGCGGTAACAACCGGGCCACCACCCACGCCCCCATGCAGCCGCCCGGCACCCTCAGCGGGAAATACCTCACCACCCATCGGGCAATCACCGACACCCAGATCTCCGCCCACCTCGCAGGCACCCAGACCCACGCCGTCAAGCTCATTGGCAGCGATGGTCTCGCCCGCGCCTGGGCCGTGGACGTAGACGAAGGCGGCGCTGAGGCCGTGCGCAGCCACGTGATGGCTCTCAGCACCGCTGGCCTGCCCTGCCTCGGCATTGCGGGTCAGGGCGCAACCGGCCACGACGGCGGCCACATCTGGGGCGTCTACGCCATGCCCGTCACGCCCACCGACGCCAGGGCGCAGATTATCGCCGCCCTCACTGCCGCCGGACTGCCCACCGGCGAAGTGTGGCCATCCGGCGTCCATATCCGCGCCCCCTTCGGCGTCCACACCCACACCGGGCGGCGCGGCGCACTCATCCGATCCGGCCTACCCGATGTCAGCCTGGACACACCCGACGGGCTGGCCCTCGGCCTCGCCAGCCTCGCCGACCTCGCCCCCTCACCCCTCCCGCCACCGCTGACGGCCCCAACACCACGCCCAATAGCATCGGCGGGAAGCACCTCACGACCTCTCGCGGGTAAGGGGGGGGGCACCGTACGCGACGTGATTGCCGCCTTCAACCAGTCCCACCCCATCGCCGATCTCCTAACCGACTACGGCGCGCAGCGCACCCGCGACGGCTGGGCATGCAACTGCGGTATCGCCCACAGCCACCCCACTCAGCTCGCCGAGACAACCGGCGGGAACGCGATCTTCTTCTCCCCCCGCTGCGGCTGGGCACCGGCCCGCACCGACCGCAATGGCAGGCCCACCGCCGACCCTTTCGATCTCTTCACCATCGTCGAGCATCGCGGCGACAAGCGTGCCGCCCTGCGCGCCCTGCGCCTTGCCCAGCCCCGCCGCAGCGCCGTCCCGCCCCCCATCAGCGACACCGACGACCGGCAGCACACCACACCTGAGGCTATCCAGACCCGGCAGCAGGACATCCAGCGCCAGCACGAGGCCAATATCGCCGCCGCCATCGCCACCCTCCAGGCCGTGCGCGACCGCGCCGCCAAGGATACCGAACTACACAGCTACCCGATGGCCGCTGCTGTGCTGCGGGCACTACTGGAACACGCCAAAAACCAGACCTCGTGCCGACCCTCAAAGGCACGGATAGCCGCGCAGCTCGGGTGCAGCGAGCGCACCGTTCAGCGCGCCCTGGTATGGCTTGAATCGCGCTACATCCGCACCGAGACGTTCACCACGAGCGCCGGGCACATCTGGACTGGAGGGAGACAAAACACTCCGCGCCGGACATTCGTAAAAGTACCGCTGCACCGCACCTCAACGCCGCAAAACGCCCCGGCAGGGGAGACACGGGCAGACACCCCCGTGTCTCCCAAGTATGAATATTATGAGTCTTTAGACTCTTCAGAGTCTTTGGCGGGTGAGGAGGGGGCAGCCCTCACGCCCGCTTACGCCGCCGCCGGCCTAGCCGCTATGGCCTGGGAACTCTGGGAATGGGTACCCGACGCGGGCGATGGCGGGGATGCTGCCCTCCCCCCCTCACCCGCCCTCGGGCGGGCCGCTGGCGCTGATTTGGATAGTGCCCTTGACGCTGCCGAGGATGCCGCTATCCTCGCCGACGAGGCCCGCATCCTGGCCTACCGGGCGCATCGAGTGGCGGGAGCGAGTAATTACGCCGCGCTTGTGCTGGTTGCGCCCGTGCTTGTGCCCGTTGTCCCTGCGCCGATTCCTGCGCCGGTTGTCGCCGTACCTGTCACCGCTGACGGGTGCGGCCAGATCGTCCGGGTGACCTACCCCGGCGGAGCCTGCTACGACCCGCATCACGACCTGCTAGCGGGCGGTGTGCCCTGGCCGGAGCCAGCCGCGCCGATCACGCCGGAGATCACGCCGCTGAGCGCAGAGATTCAGGCAGCCATCGAGCAGCTCACCCAGGCTGCTGCGCCGCCGGTGTACGGCCCGCCCACGGACCCGGAGCGCCGCCGCAAGTATTTTTCGCTGCTAGGCGCGGCCCGGAAGGCAAAATCTTTGGGGCAGCGCTATCGGTTACAGGCGCTCGCCGCCGCGCTGGAGGAGCCGCAAACCCAAGCCGAGGCGACCCACGGGCAGGCCGAGGCAGCCCCGCTGCGTCGCCCGGCAGGGCAACCGACGACACCGCCGTTCTCGCTGCTGAATGCCGCGCAGGCCGAGCGAGCGAGCGAGCAGGAGCAACTCGCGCAGGCTGAAGGCCCCCTCCTCACCCGCCCTCGGGCGGGACACTGGCACGGACTTGGCTAGTGTCCATTTCACTCAATTTTTCAGCGAAGCCTGCTCTACTTTGCTATACTGCAAAATATACCAGCATTAAATACCTCGGCGTCGCATGTCATGCTGAGCGCAGCGAAGCATCTCTCCCTCGTTCCTGACAGACCCTTCGCGTCGGGGACGTGGAAATTCTTGAGCATCCCGGCACCATGTCATGCTGAGCGCAGCGAAGCATCTATCCCTTATATCGGAGTCTGAGTTCCTATGCCCACCTCCTCGCCGAACTTCGCCTTCCTCGCCGCGCACGATGATCAGCTTGTGCGCCTCGGTGCCCTCGCCGAGCGCTATTTCGCCGACGACCCCAGCACCGCCCTGATTAAGCTGCGCCAGCTCGGTGAGGTTCTCGCTCAGATCACCGCTGCCTACGCCGGTCTGCTCACTGTCCCCGATGAGTCTCAGGCCGACCGGCTGCGCCGCCTGCGCGCCGATGGCGTCCTGCCCCGCGAGGTCGGCGACCTTTTCCACCAACTGCGCGTTAGTGGAAATCGCGCCGCTCACCAGTCCGTCGGCGATCATGCCGAGGCTCTGGCCATGCTCAAGGTCGCCCGCCAGCTCGGCGTCTGGTTCCATCGCACCTTTGGTGACCCGGTCTTCGCCCCTGGGCCGTTCGTGCCACCCCGCGACCCGCTCGATGCCACTGCTGCGCTTCAGGCTGAGCTTGACCGGCTGCGCCAGGATCTCGATGCGTCCCGCTCGGTCGCTGAACGCGCCCACGCCGCTGCTGAGGCTGCCGCCCAGGCTCGGCTCTCGGCTGAGGAGCGCGCCCGTCAGGAGCGCGCCGAGCGCACCGTCTGGGAGCAGATCGCCGCAGAATCCGACCAGGCGGCTGCCGCCCTGGCCGCGCAGCTCCAGGCTCTCCAGGCTGCCGCTGCGCAGGCGCCCACCCCCGCTATCCCAGCGATTGTAGCTCGCGCTGAGGCAGCCGCCCACCAGATGGTTATTGATGAAGCGACCACTCGCGCAATCATTGACGCCCATCTGCGCTCCCGTGGTTGGGAGGCCGACACCAGCGGCCTGCGCTTCGCCGATGGTGCTCGCCCTGAACCTGGTCACAATCGCGCTATCGCCGAGTGGCCCACCGCCAGCGGCCCGGCCGACTACGCGCTCTTTGTTGGCACGCGCTGCCTTGGGGTGATCGAGGCCAAGCGCCAAGCTTCCAATGTCTCAGCCACCATTGACCAGGCCCAGCGCTACGCACGCGGTCTGCGTTTCGCCGAACCCGCTGCGCTCGCTGGTGGTCCCTGGCCCGACTCCGCCGTCTCTGCTTCCTTCGTGGTGCCCTTCGCCTTCGCCACCAATGGCCGACCCTTCCTCAAACAGATTGAAACCCAGAGCGGGATCTGGTTCCGTGATCTGCGCCGCCCCACCAACCTGCGCCGTGCCCTCACCGACTGGCCGACGCCTGATGGCTTGTCTGCCCTGCTTGACCAGGATGTCGCCGCTGCCCAGGCTGCCCTCGCCACTACGCCAATCACCTTCGCGTTTCCCCTGCGCCCCTACCAACGCCGTGCGATTGAGGTGGTCGAGTCCCAGCTTGCCCAGGAGCGCCGCACCATGCTCCTGGCGATGGCCACCGGCACCGGCAAGACCAAGCTGGCTATCGCCTTGCTCTATCGCCTGCTCGCCGCAAACCGCTTCCGCCGGGTCTGCTTTGTTGTGGATCGCAACGCCCTCGGCCAGCAGGCCGCAGGCGAGTTCGCCACCACCCGTGTGGTCAGCGCCAAAACCTTCGCCGATATCTTTGGTCTCAAGGGTTTGGAGACGGTGACGCCCGAGCCGGAGACGAAGGTGCATATCTGCACGATCCAGAGCCTGGTGAAGCGCGTGCTCTATGCCGATGACCCGGCCAACGTTCCGCCAATTGACCAGTACGACCTGATCGTCGTTGATGAGTGTCACCGTGGCTACTTGCTCGACCGCGAACTCTCTGATGCCGAGCTGAGCTTCCGCAGCCAGGATGACTATATCTCGTCGTACCGCCGGGTGCTGGAGCACTTCGACGCGGTGAAGATCGGCTTGACCGCCACGCCGGCCCTGCATACGGTGAGCATCTTCGGCCACCCGGTGTTTACCTATTCCTACCGCGAGGCGGTGGTTGACGGTTTCCTGATTGACCACGAGCCGCCGGTGCAGATCATCACCGCGCTGGCCCAGGATGGGATTACCTTCGCACGGGGCGAGCCGGTTGAATTGCTGAACTCGCAGACCGGCCAGGTCAATCTGGCCGAGGCGCCGGACGAGATCCACTTCGAGGTCGAGTCCTTCAACCGGCGGGTGATCACCCAGCCCTTCACCCACGCCGTGGCCGACGAGCTGGCTCGCCAGATTGACCCATCGCTCCCTGGTAAAACGCTGGTCTTTGCGGTCAGCGACGCCCACGCCGATATGGTGGTCGCTGAGCTAAAGACGGCCTTCGCTGCACGGTACGGTGCGGTTGATGACGGCGCGATCCGGAAAGTGACCGGCAGTGTGGACCGAGTCGGCCAGCTTATTCGTAGCTTCCGCAACGATGCGCTACCCACGGTGGCGGTGACGGTGGATCTGCTGACGACGGGGATTGATGTGCCGTCGATCATCAATCTGGTGTTTCTGCGCCGGGTGAATAGCCGCATCCTCTACGAGCAGATGCTTGGCCGGGCCACCCGTCGCTGCGATGTGATTGGTAAAGAAACCTTCCGTATCTTCGATGCGGTGGATATCTACGCCACCTTGCAGGACGTGACGGCGATGCGGCCAGTGGTGGTAAACCCGAACATCGGGCTTGAGCAACTCTTTGATGAGCTGTCCCAGCTCGACCAGGATGAGCATCTGGCGGCAGTGCGTGATCAGCTCATGGTCACGCTGCGCCGCCGTCTGGGCCATCTGGATGCGTTGGCCCGCGCCCACTATGAGGCCGTCGCTGGCGAGACGCCCGAGCAGACTCTGGTACGCCTCGCAGGCTCGCCGCTGTCCGCGAGCGCCGATTGGGCGCGGGCTCGTCCTGGCCTGGGTGCGATCCTCGACGCGGGCCAGGCCAGCACCGGCACGCTGGTGCCGATCTCGCATCACCCCGACGTGGTGCGCGAGGTGCGCAGCGGCTATGGCGCGGGCCAGCGCCCCGAGGATTTCCTCGATGGCTTCACCGCCTTTGTCCGTACCAATCTCAACCAGATCGCCGCCCTGACCCTGGTGGTACAGCGACCGCGTGCCCTCACCCGCGCTGAGCTGCGCAATCTGCGCCTAGCCCTTGATGGCTCTGGCTACACCGAGATGGCCCTACACCGGGCCTGGCTCGACACGCGAAACGAAGATATCGCCGCCTCGATCATCGGCTTTGTGCGCCAGGCCGCCCTCGGCGATGCCTTGCGGCCCTTCGATGATCGCGTACACGCCGCGATTCGTCGTATACTAGCGAGCCGACCGTGGACGTCCGTGCAGCGCCAGTGGCTCAAACGGATTGAGGAGCAGGTTATCCGCACCGTGGTGGTGGACGTGCCCGCCCTCGACGCTGAACCCTTTAGCTCTGACGGCGGGTTCCCCCGGATTAATTTGATCTTTGATGGCCGGATCGCGGACGTACTCGCCGAAATGAACGAGTACATATGGGAGAGCGCAGCGTGACCAATGGCACAACGACGCGCGAGATTGTCCAGAAGCTCTGGGGCCTCTGCAATCTGCTGCGCGATGATGGGATTACCTACACCGATTATGTCACCGAGTTGACGTTTCTGCTCTTCCTCAAAATGCTCGCCGAGACTGGTCACGAGGACCGCTTGCCCGATGGCTATCGCTGGGCCGGGCTGGCCCGCCGCCAGGGTCTTGATCAGCTTGAACACTATCGCCAGTTGCTGCTTGACCTGGGCAACCCCGCGAAGAGCAACGATCCGCTGGTGCTGGCGATTTTTGTTGATGCGCAGACGAAGCTGCGCAAGCCGACGAACCTCAAGGCGCTCACTGATGCGATTGACCGACTCGACTGGTTCTCGGCCCGCGAGGAGGGCCTGGGCGGCATGTACGAGGGTTTGCTGGAGAAGAACGCCGCCGAGAAGAAGTCCGGCGCGGGCCAGTACTTCACCCCGCGCCCACTGATTGATGCGATTGTTCGGCTGGTCAAGCCGCAGCCCGGCGAGGTAATTCAAGATCCCGCCGCTGGCACCGGCGGCTTTCTGGTGGCCGCCGACCGGCTGATTAAGGATCAGACCGGCGACCTCTATCAGCTCAACCCACTTGATGCGCAGTTCCAGCGCACGGGCGCATTTGTGGGCCTGGAACTGGTGCCCGACACCCACCGGCTCTGTCTGATGAACCTGATGCTGCACGGCATCGAGGGCGGCGTGGCCAGTGGCGATACGCTTGGCCCCGATGGCGAGCTGCTGGGCCGCGCCGATGTGGTGCTGAGCAACCCGCCCTTTGGCACCAAAAAGGGCGGCGGTCGGCCCACTCGCTCCGATTTCTCGGTGACGGCGGACACCTCAAATAAGCAACTGGCCTTTGTGGAGCATATCGTCCGCACCCTGCGCCCCGGCGGGCGTGCGGCGGTGGTGCTGCCCGATAATGTACTCTTTGAGGATAACACCGGACGCCGCCTGCGCACCTGGATGCTGGATCTCTGCAATATCCACACCATCTTGCGCCTGCCCACCGGGATCTTCTACGCCCAAGGCGTGAAGACGAATGTGGTTTTTCTGACGCGGGGCAGCAGCGACAAAGGTAGCACGAAGGGCGTGTGGGTCTACGATATGCGCGCCAACATGAACAGCTTTGGCAAGACGCGCATCCTGACCCTGGCCGACTTCGCGCCCTTCGAGGCAGCCTTCGGCCCCGACCCCTACGGCAAGACGCCCCGCAGCGATGAGGGCGAACTGGGGCGCTTCCGCTACTTCACACGGCAGCAGATCGCCGAGCGCGGCGACAACCTCGACATCGCATGGTTGCGCGACACCAGCGAAGATCCCGAGGACGAGCTACGCGACGCCGAAGAACTGGCCGCCGCCATTAGCGGCCACCTGCGCACCGCCCTGGAAGAGATCGAGGCGTACAGCGAGGAGTTGGCGGGATAGAGATCGGCTGCGGGAGCGTCTATCACCCTGAGCGTAGATATTTCCATCATGCTGAGCGCCGCGAAGCATCTCTCCCTCGTACCTGCAAGATCCTTCGCCACCATGTCATGCTGAGCGTAGCGAAGCATCTATCCCTCTCTCCTGCAAGATCCTTCGCCACCATGTCATGCTGAGCGTAGCGAAGCATCTCTCCCGGCATCCGGACAGACCCTTCGCTTCGCTCAGGGTGACATGGGCGGGATGGTCACCGGGATATGATGGTAGGGACGTGGAACATCGTGAGCATCCCCGCACCATGTCATGCTGAGCGAAGCGAAGCATCTCTCCCTCTCTCCTGCACGACCCTTCGCTGCGCTCAGGGTGACAGGTACACGAAATGTTCACCGGGATTTGGTATGAAATACTTCGTGTACATCATGACCAACCACTCGCGAACCCTCTACACCGGGGTCACGAATAATCTTACCCGACGAGTGTACGAACATCAGCACCATCTAGTGCCAGGGTTTACCAGCAAATACAAGATAACCCAGCTAGTCTTTTATGAAGGAACCGACAGCATCGAGTCCGCGATTGCCAGAGAGAAGCAGATCAAAGGCTGGGTGCGCAGCAAAAAAGTAGCGCTGATTGAGGCGATGAATCCGTTCTGGGAAGATTTGAGCGGGCAACTCTTTGTCGGGTAGGCCCCTGTCACCCTGAGTATCTGATGGCCGGCGGGCCAATGGTGCTGGGGGAAACGGTCGATCAGGAGCGATTTTTACACGGTACCGTTCAAGTTTCTGAGGAGCGAAGCGAAGGGTCTATGACGTGGTCGGGATAGACGCAATACCGCAAAAGTAACGCTGTGACTCAGATCCAATGCCCCTGTCACCCTGAGTATCTGATGGCCGGTGGGCCAATGGTGCCGGGAGAAACATACGTTCATGTCACCCTGAGCGCAGCGAAGGGTCTAGCAGGAGGCCGGGAGAGATGCTTCGCTACGCTCAGCATGACAGGTACTCGGTATGTTTCTGAGGAACGAAGGGTCTTACAGGACAGCGGAACAGATGCTTCGCTACGCTCAGCATGACATGACTGGCAGCTCACAGCGTTACTTTTGCGCTATTACGAATAGACCCTTCGCTGCGCTCAGGGTGACAGGGGGCGGGATGTTCACCGGGATTTGGTGTTATCTGGGTGAGGGGGCGTTATGAGTGAGGCGTACAGCGAGGAATTGGCGGGCAAGGGCGAGGGGGCACAGGAATGAGCGAGATACCAAGCGGGTGGAGTTTGCTCACTCTTAATGAGCTAACAGGTACTGGTGGGTTAATGACTGATGGTGACTGGATAGAATCTAAAGACCAAGATCCATCAGGCGAAGTAAGACTAATACAACTGGCGGATATTGGAGATGGAGAATTTCTTAACCGCTCTGCGCGCTTCCTTACCAAGCAGAGAGCTGAAGAGCTTCAATGTACATACCTTAGAGAGGGGGATGTCCTTATTGCTCGTATGCCAGACCCATTAGGCCGCGCTTGTATTTTTCCAGGCATCGGTCAGGAAGCCATAACTGCAGTTGATGTATGTATTTGGCGTCCTGGGATAGGCGGAGCAAGCCCTGATTGGGTGAAACATATAGTGAATAGCCCGCAAATCAGAACGCAAATAGCCTCACTTGCAAGCGGAACAACTCGTCAGCGCGTTTCAGGCGGTAATTTGAAGCGCCTGGAAATTCCAACGCCCCCCCCCGCCGAGCAGCGCCGCATCGTCGCACGCCTGGATGCGCTGCTGGGCCACCTAGCCCTAGCCCGCGCCGAGCTGGCCCGCGTGCCCCGGTTGGCTGAGCGGAACCGGCAGGCGGTGCTGGCGGCAGCGTTCTCCGGCGAGCTGACGAGGGAGTGGAGAGAAAACAATCCTGTTTCTTATCTAAATACAGAAACGGATCAATTATCAAACAGCAGAATTAAAAGGCGTAGAGCAACTGTCAGCCAAGAGGCATTTGCTCCCCCTTATCAAATTCCCCCACAATGGAAATGGACTTCATTGCCAACTCTTGGAATATTAGATCGTGGCAGATCTCGCCACCGGCCTAGAAACGACAAAAAACTATATGGAGGCCCGTACCCATTCATTCAGACCGGTGATATTAAAGCAGCCAAAGGCCATTTAACCTCATACTCCCAGACATACAGCGAGGATGGCCTTGCACAAAGTAGATTATGGCCAAAAGGGACTCTTTGCATAACTATTGCGGCAAACATCGCTGAAACCGCCATTCTTGGAATAGATGCCTGCTTCCCTGACAGTATCGTTGGATTTACGGCAGATGAAGCCCTTTGTATTCCGCTTTTCATAGAGTTCTTTATCCGAACGATAAAAAGCGATTTAGCAACGTTTGCACCTGCAACGGCTCAGAAGAACATAAACCTTGAAACACTGAGTGCAGTTCAGATTCCATATCCTCCCCTCCCCGAGCAACGCGAGATCGTCCGGCGCATCGAGATGGCCCTGGCGCGCATCGGGCGCGCGGAGGCCGAGGCGGCGCGGGCGGCGGCGCTGCTGGAGCGGCTGGAGCAGGAGACCCTGGCTCGGGCGTTCCGGGGCGAGCTGTGATCGCGAAAGACGCGACCGCTTTGTAGCGGTCGTGGGCACAAACCTTCTATGATACCTGGGTAGCGAGCCTGACGATACGCGCAGGAGGCGAGAATGACGGTACGCACCATAACCGTAACCATCCCTGAGATGCTCTTCCTACAG
>CAIXLU010000307.1 GCA_903920315.1 uncultured Oscillochloris sp. | reverse complement strand
CCGCACACCACCCATACATATGAGGTTTTCATGATCATCCTCTTCACAGGCGGGGCGCGTAGCGGCAAGAGTACCCGCGCCGAGCAGTATGCCGCACGCCTGGGGCGCCCGGTGGTCTACGTGGCGACGGCGGAGGCGGGCGATGACGAGATGCGGGAGCGGATTGCCCGTCACCAGGGCCAGCGCCCTGCTGCGTGGCCAACTGTTGAGGCACCTTTGGCCCCGTCCGCCGCCCTCCACATGATTCCCGTTGGCAGCACCGTCCTGCTCGACTGTCTCTCGCTCCTGGTGACAAATCTGCTTCTGGCGAACGAGACCGACCCTGAACCCGCCATTGTCGCCGAGGTCGCCGCCATTCTCACCGTGGCCCGCGCCCGCAACCTGGCCCTGCTGATTGTGACGAACGAGGTGGGAATGGGCCTGGTGCCAGAGTACCCGCTGGGCCGAGTGTACCGCGACCTGCTGGGCCGGGCGAATCAGCAGGTCGCCGCCGCCGCCGATGAGGTTTATCTGGTGGTGGCGGGGCTGCCGGTGGAGATCAAACGCCTGACAGCGAGTTGGGCACAGGAGAAAGATGATGATCGTTCACGGCGCGCTTGATCACGCTGAATTAGCCGCCCTGGGGATTGATCCGGGGACGCTGCTCGATTTCAGCAGCAACATCAACCCCTTCGGCCCGCCCGCTGGCGTGATCACGGCCCTGGCCGCCCTCAACCCGACGCCCTACCCGGATCGCAGTTGCCACCAGTTGCGTCACGTTCTTGGCACACACCACGGCTGCAGGCCAGACGAAATCTTGGCAGGGAACGGGGCCAACGAACTGATTCACCTGATCGCCCGCGCCCTACTGCGCCCCAACGATAGTGCCCTGGTGATCGGCCCAACATTTGGCGAGTACATCCACGTCAGTCATCTCGCGGGCGCGCAGATCGTCGAGTTGCGTACCCACGAACGCGGCCAATTCCAGCTTGATGTTGACGCGCTGGCGGCAGTGATCAAGCGGGCGCGTCCACGCCTGACATGGCTTTGTGCGCCGAACAATCCCACCGGCGTGCATCTACCGGCGAGCGACATCCTCGGCGTGGCTGAGATGTGCGCGGCTGCGGGGGGGATGCTGGTGGTTGACCGAGCCTACCAGAGTTTCCTGCACGCTGATGTTCAGGCGGGCGACCCGCTAGATACGGCGGCTCCGGCGAACCTGCTGCGGCTGCATTCGCTGACCAAAAGCCACGCCATCGCCGGATTGCGCCTGGGCTACCTGCTGGGCGAGACCGGGGTGATTGCACGTATCGCCACCTACCAGCCCACCTGGAGCGTGAGCAGTGCGGCCCAAGCCGCCGGGCTGGCCGCTCTGGCGGACGACACCTTTCTTCCCGCCAGCGTGCCCCAGATCTGGGCCAGTAGCGATACCCTGCGCGCCGAACTGCTCCAGATGGGCCTGCCCGTTCACCGCGCTGATCTGCCGTTTATGCTCGTATGCTCCGGCGACGGCGCGGCCACCCGCTTGGCCCTGCTGCGCCGGGGTTGCGTCGTCCGCGACTGCGCCTCGTTCGGGCTACCGGCCTGGGTGCGGGTCTCCCCACGCCGCCCCGAGGAGAACGTCCGACTCTTGAGCATATGGAAAGAATTTGTATGACCGCTCCTGTCATCATGGTTCTCGGCACCGCCTCATCGGTGGGCAAAAGCACTCTGGTGGCCGCACTCTGCCGCATTGCAGCGCGGCGCGGGCTACGGGTGGCCCCCTTCAAGGCCCAGAATATGAGCAACAACGCCGCCGTCACCGCCGATGGCGGCGAGATTGGGCGTAGCACGGCGGTGCAGGCCGAGGCCGCAGGTCTGGCTGCGACGGTGCAGATGAACCCGATCCTGATTAAGCCCGAGGGCCATATGCGCAGCCAGATTATTGTCGAGGGTCGGCCCTGGCGTTCGCTCGACGCCCTCGATTACTGGCAGCGCAAAGACCTGCTCTGGGAGGTGGTTACACGCAACCTGGACGCCCTACGCGAGCAGTGCGACCTCGTGATCGCCGAGGGTGCGGGCAGCCCGGTGGAGCTTAATCTTAAGCCGCGTGATATTGTGAACGCACGGGTGGCTACCTACGCCCAGGCCCGCACTCTGCTGGTGGGCGACATTGACACCGGCGGGATTTTTGCCCAACTTCTGGGTACGATGATGCTGCTAGAACCGGAGGAACGGGCCTTGATTACGGGCCTGGTCGTCAACCGTTTCCGGGGCGACCCGCTTCTCTTCCAGGACGGGATTGCCATTCTGGAGCAGCGCAGTGGCCTGCCGGTACTTGGTGTGGTGCCCTGGGTGGATGATCTTGGTCTGGCGGAGGAGGATGCCGTGGCCCTGGAGCGCGGCCCTGCGCAGGCAGGCACGGGGATCACCATTGCGGTGCTGAGTATCCCGGCCATTGCCAACTTCGATGACGTTGACCCGCTAGCCCGTGAGTTCGGTGTGCGTATACGTTATGTCAACAAACCAGAGGAGATCGCCGGGGCTGCGGCGATCATCCTGCCCGGCACCAAGCACACCCTGGCGGCGCGGCGCTGGCTAAGCGAGCGCGGATTCGATGCGGCACTGGCGACTTTCCCCGGTGCCATCGTCGGCATCTGTGGCGGCTACCAACTGCTCGGCGAACGCATCAGCGACCCGCTCGGCATTGAGGGTGTGGGCGGCACTATGCCAGGGCTAGGGCTGCTGCCGGTCGAGACGATTTTCGCCGCCGAGAAGCGCACGGTTCAGGTGGAGGCCCGCGCTCGCGCCCCTTGGGCACAGGACGCCCCCCTGCGCGGCTACGAGATCCACGCCGGACGCACCACCGGCCCGATAAGTCGTCCCTTAGCCACAATCACCAGCCGGGGCGGGGCGCAGATCACCGAAGATGACGGGCACATCCGCGCTGACGGACGGGTTTGGGGCTGCTACATTCACGGACTCTTCGCCAACCAGGCGTTTCGACGCGGCTGGCTGAGCAGTCTAGGCTGGCAGAACAGCGGTGCAGAACCGCCATCCGACCCCTACGACCGTCTGGCGGACATCGTTGAGTCCGCGTTTGGCCCCCGTCACCTCAACGATCTGCTTGCGATAGAGCATACGTAACGCTGTCACGCAGAGCGCAGCGAAGCGTCCCGACCGCGATATGGGCTGCCGGGACGCTAGGCTCCGCTCTGCGTGACAACGGTAGTGCGTTTAAAGGCACTACTTTTCAGATAAGCCGTCAGATGCCGACCACGAATAGGTCACGAATACGCGAATAAGGCTCTGCACCGGGCTATTCGTCTATTCGCGTCCT
>CAIXLU010000306.1 GCA_903920315.1 uncultured Oscillochloris sp. | reverse complement strand
GTTGCCAGCCAGCCCACGAGTAGCAGACTCAATCCCACGGCTGTCAGCAGTGATGCCCACACGACCCGATCCTCCCAGAAGGCATAGGAAAACAGCCGCCCCGACTCAGTACCTGAGGGAATTTGCTGAATAACGCCGATCCGACGGCGCTGCTCAAGCTCCAGCACGAAGTTTTCAAGATTTTCAGGCGAGATCGCAAACGACCCACCGGTTGTGTGGAGGATCAGCGATTGAACGAGGGGCAGCGTGGTGAACCGCTGGATAACGCGGCCATCGGGGAGGTGGACGCTCCCATAGTAATAGCCAATACTGCGCGCCAGACTCCCCACATTCTCCGTCATTCTTACCCCAATCTCAAGGCTCTCGATATGTGCCAGAGAGATGACAGTACGGTTGCCCAACCAGAGGATGTAGAAGCCATTACGATCAACGCCATAGCTCAAGGTGGCGGTGGCTGCAACGCGGTACGTGAAGATCCCCGTAGCCAGAAGCAGGGCCAAAGCCGCAAGCATCTGGAGGTAGAGTCTCAGGTTGATCTCCCACTGGACGGGGGGCAGAGCGAGGGCAACGCCAATCTGGATGAGCAAGGCAACCGCACCTGTGGCCATAAGGATGAGCAAGGCAATAGCGAGCCAGAGACGGCTTGAGGATTGTGTTTTCCATCGTTGCATAGGGGTGATGCGAACGAAAAGCGGGCTGTGGCCCGCTTTTCGCTCTGACAGATGGGTGTGTCGGGTAAGACTCTACGGTGCTGCGGTCGCCGTTGAGGTCGGCGCAACAACGGTACTCGTTACCGCTACGGTACTCGTTACTGCTACGGTACTCGTCGCTATCAGGGCGGGCGTAACTTCCACCGTGCCGACCGTCGGTATCAGGGTTGGCAACGGCGTGGGCACCTGCGTCGGCGGGCCAGGCAGGTAGGTCGGTACAACCGTCGGTGTTCCCGTGGTATCCGCCGTGGGCGTGGGCGTCTGCGGCGGGAAGCGCTCGGAGGTAATGGCGGCGCGCTGGCTGGCGAGCCACGTATCGAGTGCCTTGGTGCGTGCAGCACGCAACTGTTCATCCTTGGTCGGAACCTGACGCTCCGTCACCTCAAGGATATGCCAGCCGAACTGAGTGCGGATGGGGTCGCTCAGCGTATTCAGGGCTAGACCAAAAGCGGCCTTGACCAACTCCGGCGGGTAGGTGGCCCCGTTGTCAGACTTACCATCCACGTCAAAGAGGCCAATGTCGCCGCCAGCGGAGACCGATCCGGGGTCGGCGGAGATAGCCGCAGCCACGTCGGCAAAACTGGCACCCTTGCGCAGGTCGGCGAGCCGTGAGTCAGCCTGACCCTTAGCATCGGCGAAGAGAGCATCAATCTGCGCCGGAGTAGCACCGGCGGGCGGGTTTACCGCGATCAGGATCTGGCGTGCCTTCACCTTCTTCGGCGTATCACTCAACTCGAAACTCTGCTCGGGAACCAGGCTCTCCTGGACCTTGGTGTTGATCACCTGCTCACGGTACTGCGTGATCAAAGCGCTGCGGAAGTCGTCTTTGGTGAGGAAAGGCTTCACCTGCACATTCACCAGTTCAATCTCGTAGCGACGGTAGATCTCATCAACAATCTGTCCAAGCTGCGTGACCGCCTCCTCCGCCTGAGGGGTTGGCTTGCTGGTACTCGTCGGCTCCGGGGTGGCCGTGGGGCCACCGGGGGTCGGTGATGCGGCGCTAGTAGGATTCTGAGTGGCAGTTGGCGCAGTGGTGGCAGTTGCCCCTGTAGTCGGGGCAGCAGTGCCGCTCACTGTCGTACCGCTCATAGTCGCCGTGCTGGTGATCGGCGCAACCGGCGGCGGGATGAAGATCTGGCCCAGATCATTCGCCAGAGCCTGGTTGATCTCGCTATCGCTAACGTTGATGCCCATCGTCGCAGCGCTCTGCACCTTGATCTGGAGCGTTTGCCACTGACCAACCACCGCATCACTAACCGGACTGGTGCGGATCTTCTGCACTTGGCTATTGATCTGCGGACTCTGGTTGGCGAACTGCTGGGTGAACTGCTGGTTCCCGCCGAAGAGGGCGACCAACTGGAAATTCTGGGCGATCTGGCGAGCGTACGCGATGCGCTGCTCCTGCCAGTAATCGCGCCGACTGAGCGTAGCGCTGCCCACCTGAGCCACGGGTCGGCTCGGAACCCAGAGCTGATCGTAGCTGATGCCAATTATCACCGCCAGGAGGGCCAGGGCAATCGCGGTAGCAGTTGCGATCACCACCCGGCGCTGATTACGTACCTCACGCTCGTGGTGCGCGAGGCGCTTGCGTGTCATTGGGCGGGAAACGGCGGGGGCCGCAATAGCCTGCGTCTTATGGCGCTTCTTCTGCGGCTCTGGGTTATGACCGCCATGCGGGGGAGTGTTCGGTATATCAGCCATGCGTATGTAGGGGCACCACGTGATGCGCGGGCGCGGGGCTGCCGGCACACCTAAGGGGCGCGGGCGAGGTGCAGCGTCTCACACATCATCGCTGGTAGGGTGTTAAAAGGGATTATCGCCACTATATCGGGTGGGGCGGGGCGTAACCGGGAGCGCACAGTTCAGGAGGTATCGTGCTGCAGGACAGCATCATCACCAGGGGGCGGGCGCTTCGCCCCACCCCCTACGGTTTTGCAGGCTACTCTGCCTTCTCGGCAACCGCCTCGACGCCTTCGGCCGCGACGACCGCAACGCCCTTTTGCTCAACCACAGTCACCAGATGCCGCATGATCGCATCAGTTAGCTTAATGGTGCGCTCGACCTCCGTCACCTTCGCGGCGGAGAGGCTGTATGTGATCAGCACATAAAAACCCTCGGTGAAGTTGCGGCGACTAGCCTCACCACTCGCATACTCGCGGATCGGGTAGGCCAGCTTACGGCGTCCCCACGGCGATGTCTGGTTAATTCCGGAGACTTCACCTCCGCTGGCCACGATTGAATGCGTGACCCGCTCGATAGCGGCGGCGATGCCCTCCTCATTGGCGTGCAGCGGGCTGATGACGATCATCAGTTCGTAATGACGGCGACGTTCGCGCATATCTTCCTCCTCTGGTGTAATCCCGCTCGTCGAACCGATTCGGCTGCGCGTGCCGGGCGGCGCGGCGGGACAGAAAGACATCAACTGCACGCTAATGCGCAGCGATGTGTTTATGTGATCGCGGGATTATACCACGGAATCAGCCTAGCCACCGATCTGCGACGTTCCGCGCAGTGCGGCTATCGGTTATCGGCTATCGGCTATCCCTGTCCTAGCCACCGATCTGCGACATTCCGCGCAGGGTGGGTAGCACGCCCTCGGGCAACCCGTGGCCCCAGGGCTTGAGGTGTACAGCGTGGCGAATGAGTTGCGTAATCTCGTCCTGGCTCGCTCCAGCGCGCACTGCCGCCCGCAGATCCATCTCGTCATCACGCAGCAGGCAGAGATGCATGCGACCCTCAGCAGTCAGGCGCATGCGGTTGCACGTGGCGCAGAAGGGGTCGGTGACGGCGCTGATAAAGCCGAGGGTGCCAGGGGCACCAGGGATGCGATAGCGCCGCGCCGGGTCGGACGAACCCTGGCCGTAAGACTCTAGCTGGCCAAAATGGGCCGCGATGCGCACAATTAGTTCGGTACTGCTAATCACGCCCTCTTCGGCCAGACCAGCCACCCCGGTCAGGGGCATCACTTCGATAAAGCGGAGATCCCAGGAGTAGTGCGTGGTCAGGGCGGCCAGACGAATCAGTTCATCGTCGTTCATGCCACGCACCACCACCGCATTGAGCTTGATCGGGTGCAGCCCGGCCTCATCAGCCGCCCATACCCCCGCCCAAACATCATCCAGGCTACCGCCACGGGTGATCTGGCGAAACTTCCGAGCGTCGAGGCTGTCAATACTGATGTTCACCCGATCAAGCCCAGCCGCCTTGAGCGGAGCGGCCAGACGGCCCAGGCGCAGGGCGTTGGTCGTCATGGCGATCTGCTCAATGCCAGGGATAGCCTTGATTGCGCGCACCAACTCGACGATCTCGTGGCGTAAAGTCGGTTCGCCGCCCGTGAGCCGGATCTTGCGGAACCCGGCGGCGGCGGCGGCGCTCAGCACCAGGATCAGCTCCTGGTTGCTCAGCAAATCAGGGGGCGGCAGAAACTGCATACCGTCGGCAGGCATACAATAAACGCAGCGCATATTGCAGCGGTCGGTGAGCGACACGCGCAAGTAGTCAATCCGCCGCCCGTAGCGGTCGTGGGCAGGTGTATCGCGCTCGTAGAGTGGGGGGCAGTGTGGCTCAATGAAAGTGATGGAGGTCGCACCCGTCGTTGGGTGATCACGCAGCATTGCTCTCCTCCGGGGGAGGGCTGCGAAGCAAATCATCCTGCCCGCAACCCTTCGCTTTCTTTGCGTCTTTGCTCAGAGTGACGGTGTAACTTTTGCGGTATGCCCTCTTTGTTTTTATGATCCCGCGTACTTCATCACCGAGATCCGCGCAGCAAGCTGGCGGGCCACGCCCCGAAAAACGTCGGCGTAGGCATCAGGAAGATCGCTGATCACCGCCGGCTGGCCGCTATCGCCGCCGGCGCGCACAGCCATACCCAGCGGGATCTGACCGAGCAGGGGCAGATCCTGCTGCGCAGCGATCCGCTCCGCACCGCCACTGCCAAAGATGTCGTAGCGT
>CAIXLU010000305.1 GCA_903920315.1 uncultured Oscillochloris sp. | reverse complement strand
CGATTTCAGCCTGTTCGACAGCATCGGCACGAGCATCAACCAGGCGCTGGCGAATGCGGTCGGCTCGGGGCAGATGGGCGAGGCCAACCAGATCCCGATGTTGGCGCAGACCAAGGCCGCGCTGGCCGAGGTGATGAGCAAGCGCGGCAGCGGCGGCACCTTCTACGATGAAGACCTCCTAAAGCTCAGAGCGGCGGCGGGGCCAGCGGGGCAGGCGGTCTACGATTTGGCCGACGCCTACCTGACCCTGGATTTCTCTAGCCGCCAAGTAGCCCAAGCCCAAGAAGACCTCAACAACGTCACTGACCGCTACAGCGCCATCCTGAACCCGCTGAACGCGCAACTGAGCGGCGTGCAGCGCCAGATGGCCTTGGTGCGCGACCAGCAGCGCCTCACCGAAATTAACAAGAAGCTGCCCACGGCGACGGGCGACGAGCGGCAGTTGTTGATGCTGGAGCAGCAGCAGATTGCCATCCAGCGCCAGATCACCGTGCAGACGCAGGCCAAGGACGCCGAGATGTCGGCGGGCGAGGCCACGCTGAAGGCGGCGCAAGAGAAGGAAAAACAGACCAAGAACGAACTCGCCACCCTCCAGGCGAAGCAGAAGATGGAGACGGACTCCCTCGCAATGGCGAAGCAGCAGGTGACTCTGCTCGAAAAGCTGGCGAAGGCGGTGGGAACGGCGGGCGGGGCGATGGGCGGCATGGCGAAGTCGCAAAACGAGGTCAACGCGGCGGTGCAGGAGGCGCGGGCGAAGGCCCAGGCGCTGAAAGACCAGTATGACGCGCTGAAGAAGAAGATGACCGACATGCGCGACCAGGGCGCGGCGTGGGTGAAGCCGATTACCGATGGGTGGAAGCTCATCCGTCAGACGTGGGACGGCGTGGTCAGCGGATTTCAGTCGAACGGAATCACCGGCGCACTCGTGAGCCTCGTGTCCGCCTTCGGCGGTGTGAAACTGATGTTCACCCCAATGGGCCAGCAGATCATCGCCTTCACCGATAGTCTTCCCTCTCGTATCCAGCGCATTGCCACGTTGTTCAGCGGGTTCTTTGGCACCCTGCCCGAGCGGATACAGCCCCTGGTGGCGCTGATCGGCGGCTTTGCCCAGCAGTTGCTCGACTTCGGGACGATGGTGGTGTTCCCGGCGCTGATTAATGAACTGACCTCGCTCGGCCCGCGCATTGTCCAGGTCGCAGACTGGTTCGATGGCCTCGCCGTATCTCTCGGCCCGATGCTCGGCACGGCGATCAGCAACGGCATTGCGTGGCTCATCCCGATCATCCGGCAATTGGTAGACTTCGGAAAGACGGTGATCTTTCCGACGCTCCTTGCCGAACTTGGCGACCTTGCCGCCTATGCGCAGCAGGCGGCGAACTGGCTGGGGAACCTTGCCGTTTCCGTGGAACCTCAGCTTGCCGCCGGTCTTGCGGCGGGCGTCGCGGCGTTCGGCACATTTGCCCGCGACCTCGTGACGAACGGCCCTGGCGCGGCGCTGGCGGGCCTGGGCACCCGCCTCAAGGCTTCGCTGCCGTTGCTGCTCGTTGCGGGCAAGGAACTGGCGTGGGGGTTCGTCACCGCCCTGATTGGCACAATCCCCGAGGGCATTCGCACGCGCATCACCAGTATTGGTGCGCCCATCATCGCGGCGTTCGCCGGCGTGTTTGCCGGCATGACTCTGGGGCCGGTCGTTGCGGGGCTGTTTGCGAATGTCGGGGCCGTGCTCACGACCGTCTTTGGGGCGTTTGGTACGCTCATCGGGTGGCTAACCCCGCTCCTCGGCGGGCTTGGCACCGCCTTCCTTGCGCTGCTTACCCCGTTGGGCGGGCTGCTTTCCAACGTTGGACTGTCATTTGCGATCCTGCTCAGTCAGTTACCGTCGTTCGGGGCGATGTTCCTCTGGCTTCAAGGGGTCTTTGGAACCATTGGCGTTGCTATGGCGCTGGTGCTGACCCGTATCCCTTCACTTAGCGCAATGCTTATGGCGCTGCGGAGCGCGTTTACTACCATTGGCGTTGCTATGGCGCTGGTGCTGACCCGTATCCCGTCGTTTGGGGCGATCATTCTCTGGCTGCAAACTGCCTTTAGCACGCTTGGGATGTCGCTGGCTATTTTGATGAGTCGCATCCCGTCGTTCGGGGCGATGTTCCTCTGGCTACGCGGCATTTTCGGAACTATCGGGCTGTCGCTGGCTATTTTGATGAGTCGCCTTCCTTCATTGGGTTCAATGTTTGCGGGCCTACGCGGCATCTTCACCACCGTGGGTGGCGGGCTGATGGGGCTGATCACGCGCTTGGGGCCAATGCTGGCAAACTCCGGCATGGGGATCTGGAAGCTCGGCAAATCGATCCTGAGTCTCGTCACGCCGTTTGGCATCATCATGACGTTGGTGGACGCCTTTGTCGGGGCGTGGCTCACCAACTTCGGCGGCATTCGCGAGACCACCGCGAAGGCTATCGGCCCTATTATGCCGATTCTTGAACAGCTTGGGCGCGTCTTCAAGATCGTGTTTGACTTGCTCATGCAGGGGAAATGGCAATCGGCGCTCAATATCATCGGGCAAGCCTTTGGTGAACTCGGCACGCTCTTTGCGCCCCTTGCCGCCTCGCTCCAAACGGGCATTCCTGCCATCTTCGCTATCCTGATGGCGTACCTAGGCCAGATGGCAACGCAGATTATTGGCTGGATTGGCGCGGCGCTGCCGCCGATTATCACCACCTTGGGGCAGTGGGCCTTAGCCTTCCTCGACTGGATTATGCCGATGATTCCGCCGATGCTGGAAGCGTTGGGCGGGCTGTTAGGCACCATCCTGACCGCCGTGGGTAATGCCGTTCCCGGCATCGTCACGGCGATCTCCGGCTTCATTGGCGCGTTTGTCGATTGGGTACTAAAAGCTGGCCCGCCGTTGCTCGTGGAACTTGGTGGCCTCATCGTCAAGCTGCTGGCGTGGTGTGCCCAACAAATCCCTGGCATTGCCACGCAGTTAGGTGACTGGGCCTTGCAATTCTTGAGTTGGGTTACAGACGTTATCCCCAAGCTCATCATTGCGCTGGGTGAACTCTACGGTGCGTTCCTGACGTGGCTCTTCAACGCCGCCCCCGGCATCCTCGAAAAGCTGGGCGAATGGTCAAAGGCGTTCACCACCTGGGCAACGACCGTGGCGGGACCGGCGCTGAAGACGGCGCTGGGGGGGATGTTTACGACGCTCTGGACGGAGTTGCAACGCCTGTGGGGCGCGGCGTTTGCCGAGGGGTCTATCGGAAAGTCGCTGATTGATGGGCTGAGGAAGGGTATCAACGACGGCTGGAGCGACTTCTCGACGTGGTTTGTAAGCAAGCTCACGGGTATGATTCCCGATTGGGCCAAGGGGCCGCTGGGCATCGGGAGTGATGCGGCGACCGCCCCGGCTCCTGACCTTACCGGGGTCGAGACGCCGGTGTACGCGGCCGGTACAGACTTCCACCCCGGCGGACTGGCACTGGTGGGCGAAGAGGGGCCGGAGCTGGTGAACTTGCCGCGCGGGAGTTCGGTGACGCCCGCCGGGAAGACAGCGGCAATCCTGTCATCGCCGCTGCTGACGGCAGTGAATAGCCCGCTCGCCAGCCTGGACGCGGCGATGGCAGCGGACACATCCCGCACCGCGTCGGCGTCCGCCGGAGCCGCCGGAGCCGCCCGCACGGGCAGCACGGGCAGCGCGGGTACGGGCGGCGGCGCGGGATACACCGTGAACGTGGCGCTGACGGTGAACAACCCGGTGGTAGATAGCGACGCCCGCCTCCAGCAGATGAAGCGCGAGACGATCACCGAGATGACGCAGGCATTGACCGCGATGCTGGGACGCCTCACCCTGGGAGGAATCTAACGTGGAAGACTACGTCTTTGGCAGCACCGTGTTCGCGCTCATCGTCCCCGGAAGTGGGGAGACGCCGCATTGGAAGGTGACGATTGACGCGACCGACCGGAAGCTCATCGGCACCGACCGCTTTGAACGCTCGGTGCGGTCGCAGCAGTACACGATGGAAGGCGAGCTGTGGATCGATCCTGCGAACTTTATTGCCCGTCAATCGTGGGCGCAGCTCCAGGCGAATTATGCCGCAGGAGATCTTGCGATCTTGTCTTCTCCCGGCGGAGATCAATGGCTCTGCCTCATTCTGACCTTTGAGGTGGTGCCGGTGCGCGGGGGTGTGGACGGCTATCGCGGAAAAGTAGTCTTTGGTCTGCCGGGAGGGAAACCCGTATGACGATCACCGCCGCCCACCTTCTGTCACCCTCAAAGCGCTGGTCGGCGAGCCTCACCCTCAACGGGGACGTGGTGGCGCTGACCGAGCAGATCCCGAGCCGCTCGTTGGGCTTTACCCAGAAGCGCGGCATCTGCACGGTGAAGACGGCGATCTTCCCGCCGCACGCGGCGGGAACCGTGGCCGTGGTGACGCTCACGCTCAACGGAGCGTCGACGGTCTTTTTCACCGGAATCCTCGATGCCCGACCCATCAGCGACCTGCCCCTGAGCTACGAGATCGGGCTGGTGGATCGTCTGGCGCAACTCAACGTGCCCCTGCCCCACGACATCGTGTGGCGCAACACAAGCTTTTGGTCGGCGGTCTACGATCTTTTTATGGCGGCGGGGCTGGTGGACGCCTCGTGGGTGATAAGCGACCACGTCGAGTCGGTCTTTGACCCCGGTGAGGACTATCGAATCGGGCCGGTCACGTCGATAAAGGTGAAGGCGGGCACGGCGATCAGTGACACGCTGGACGCGCTGATGTCTTTTGGCGGGTGTGGTCTCTTTGTGCTGCCCAACGGAAAGATCCGGGTCGCCGATGCGCCAGGGTGGCCGACGACTCCTCCCACGGGGACGACCACCCTGGTGTACGCCTTCGGCGCGACGGCGAACGAGTACGGGTTCTACACCGCCCGACGCACGGTGATGGGGCGAGAGAGCGCGACCGCCGTCTTTACGGCCAAAGGCCCGGTGCTGCCGAACAAGCAGATTCCCGACGCGACATTCACGATTGCGGGGGCGTCGGGGATGTCGGTGGTGGAGAGCTACGACTATTGCCAGACCGAGGCGTGTGCGAAAGCGATTGCCTCTCGCGAGATTATCCGGCGTAACCGGGCCAGCACCGAGGTGGACGTGACGGCTCCGCTGAACCCGAACATCCGACCGGGGCAGACGATTTATTTTCGGCACCCGGATCTCGATTTCCCGGTGAACACCCTGGCGATTGTGGTGGGGACGACGACGACCGACGACACGATGACAATGGTGATCAGTGTGGGTGCGCAGCCGCCCGCAGGCGCGATCACGGTTATTCCGCCGCCCGACCCGGATTTCACGATGCGCTTTGAGCAGCAGCCGATTAAGCTGGCCGGGGTGATCGCGACAAATACCCTGGTCGAGTGCATCGACACGTCCTCCGAACCGAACGGGTTCACGATCACGAGCCGCGAGTGGAAGGCGGAGTGTTCGGGGTCAACGCTGCCCGAACCGAACACGATCTCGTGGACGTACGACGAAACCAAGAGCGAGAAAGAGAACCCGATCCCGCACCCGGTCTTTGTCTTTCCCACGCTCACCGGCGCGATGGTGACGCTGACGGTGGGGTGTGCGACGACGGGCGAGGGCAACGCGATGACCCACGATGTGATCGTGCCCGAGGGGGAGGTGTTCACGCGCACGATCTCGGTGGCGGCGGGGGTGATGGGCTGGCGGGTGCTGGCGGGGTCGGCGGGCTGGCGGGGCTTTATCGGGGCGGCGAACTGCACGGCGGTGCCGACCATCAACGATAAAGGGCCGCTGCTGGCGGGGTTCGCCGACGGCGGAATCTGCCAGACCCAGAATATGCTCGCCACGCCGCCGACGCTGCTGGCCACCCTGAGCGGGACGATCCACTGCCTGTGGGTGAACGAGGCGAACCCGATGGACATCCTGGCGGGGGCGGGGACGGCCCTCCACCACTCAACAGACGGGGGAACGAGCTGGACGCTCGTGCATACCTTTGGGGCGACGGTGGAGTATTGCGAAAACTCGCCCGCCAACCCGAACGAGATCCGGGTGTGTGCGGGAAACACGCTTCAGATTGCAATGGACGGAACGACGTTTACGCCTCTGGTGACGGGGGCGAGCGGAACCCTCTGCCGCAAGGTCGGATCGGCTCCCTGGGGGCATCTGGCCGTGTTCAGCGGGGCATCGCAGATAGCGGATGCGTGGCGATTCGAGGAGGCGGGCATCGGCATTGACTGGTCGGCGGTTCCCCCTGAAAAGATGCCGGTCGATCTGGGGTCGGTGACGCCGCTTCAGTACGAAGAGGGGTATCTGGTCGCCACCGGCGGGGCAGCAGATATGATCCGCGACGGCCTGTTCAGCCAGCTCGGGTATCTGGCGAACCAAGGGCTGACCCACATCTACAAGCTGACCCGTGCGGGAGCCGGGTTCGCGGCCACGTACTGCACGACGGCGGACGCGGGCGGGCCGCACAAGATTGTGATGGCCGGGGGCAAGGCGTTCCCGATTGACGCCAGCGACGCGCTGCGTATCGGTTATGGGCAGGCGACCGACCCGGCCCTGCCCCCAGAACTGGTCGTGCTGCCGGTGTCGCAGAGCGGGGCGGCGGACATGATCCGCCACTACATTCCCATCCTGGGCTGGCAGTTCATCGTCCCGCCCCTGGCGAATGGTGCGTGGCAGGGCATCGACATCTGCCCGCGCAACGGCAGCGAGTGGCTGATCTGGACGGATCGCAAGATCTACTGGACGGGGAACGCGGGCGTGACGTGGGTGCAGGCATTCACGCCGCCGGAAGACCATTTCAGCAGTCGTAGCCACGTCATAACGGCGGCGTGCTTTACGGGCAAAGACGGCACCTGGGTCTACGCCCTGAAAAGCCATGACGGATTTCGCAACGACGGGTCGGGGCTGGCGGTGGGAGAGAAGGGCGATCTCACAGTTGCCCGCATCGCGGGGACGTGCGACTGGCCCTATTGGGGGCGCACGAAGGGGACGGACACGGCGATGGTCACGAGCCTGACCCGAGGGTTCGACGGGGAGGTCTGGGGAAAGGCGTCGGATATCGGATCGGCCTCCCTCGACAGTACGAACCAGATCTGGATTGACGTGGCGACGCCGACGATCACGTATGTCGATGCGACGGCCTATGTTCCGCAGGCACTCCTCGACCCGGCCATCGGGCGGGCGGGGCTGTCGGTGTACGACCAGAATATCGCCCGCACGCAGAGCTACACAACCACTATCCCCACGCCGCTCATTGCGGCGGGTTCCTGCGTCGTCGTCTGTGGGCTGGGGGTGATCGTGGGCGGGCGCGAGGGCGTCGGCTTGATCTCCACCATCGACACCGCACCGACCCTGTCGGTCGTGGCGGCGGGCGGAACGATGGTGGGAAAGGTGGTGGCGGGCAGCCTGCGCCGAGGGGCGGGGGTGCCGTCGGCGGAGAAGAACGCGAGCGGCACCTGGACGATCTACGCGCACAACGGGGTGCAGTGGGCAGCGGTGGAGACCCCTGATGGGGCGGCGATCTGCCCGACAATCGGAGTCATTGAACGATGAGCGATCATGCGGCCCTGGAAATCGCCTTCCGGCGACTGACCGACCAGCTTGCGACCCGGTCGCAGAGTCACGCGAGTACCGCCGCCGCGAGCGTGACGAGGACGATCTCGGTGGCGGCGGGGGACACGACGAACAGCCATAGCGCCCAGCGCCAGTTCGTTCACGGCGTGGGGCCGCTGTATGTGGCCAAGACGAAGAACCCGACCCAATACCCAGACTGGTCAGAAATTCTCGGCGTTCCCGACTCGATCCGCAGCGGCATCGATCCGGCGACGATTGAATTAGACGGCGCGCAGATTGCGACGGGGACGGTATCGATCAACCGGCTGCCGGTGGCGGGGCCGGGGGAGGCGAACGCGACGACGCTGGTGCGCAGCGACGACCCGCGTCTGCAACAGAGCCACGCCTTCACCCTGGAGGCCGAAACGGCGTTGATTCGGGGGCGGTTCGTGACCGCGAGCGGGAATAGTATCTGCGGCTACGCGAGTGCGGCGGCACCGGCGACGGCGGCGGTAGGCTACATCGCTGATGACTACGGTGTGGGGCAGCAGGCGACCATCTGGCGGGACGGCGACCTGTGGGTGTATCTGCCCGACCAGGACGGGGCGGCGCTGATGCAGCCGGTCTATCTGGGCGCGGATGGCCTGGTGCGGCGGACGATGCCGCTGGATGTCATCGGCGGGATTGTGCAGCAGGTGGGCGTGATTGTGGGACTGAGCGGGGGGGTGACGGTGCGGATTACGGTCACCCTGGATGCGTATGAGGAGGTGTGCTAATGGCCGAACGCTATACATCGGTGTCCGGGAACAAGAAGGTCTTGAAGTCGTTTATCGAGACGCCGAGCGGGGGCGCGGACGGGGGCAAGCCGGTGGCGCTCGACCCGGCAACGGGGAAGGTTCACCCGTCGTTTGTGCCCTCGACCTCGGTGCCGATCCAGTCGGTCATCGCCTCAGAGACGATTGCCGACAAGGCATTCGTCAATTTCCACGACTCGACGGGGCATAAATGCCGGAACAGCCTGGGAACCTACGCCAAGCGGGTCTCGGGCTTTGTGGCGGTCGGTGGGGCGGGCGGCGTCACTCTCGATGTGCAGACCGCCGGGGATGTGACGGTCGCCATTGGCTCGACCGGCGTGGTCGCCGCCGACATCGGGGCGGCGATGTTTGCCGATCCAACGGGAAGCGGACTGGCGACGAAGACCGCGCCCAGCACGACCGGGCAGGCCCGACAGTACATCGGGTCGATTACCGCGATTAATACGGGGGCGGCAACCTTCACGCTGCTGTTGGCGATAGAAGAAGCGGAAGAGTTGCTGTAGAGGGAGGCCGGTCATGGCGTGGCGCAAGGGACTGAGTCTCGACCTCACCACGCACCGGAAGGTGTGGATTGACCTTGTCCCGGCCACGCTCGTCAGCGCCACGCCGGGAGCAGGCATCATCCCCCAGGCCGACAGCGGGGGAAAGATTGCGGCGGGGTGGGTGCCGCTGTTGGGCATCAGCCAAATCCCGGTGGCGGCGGATGGCGAGGTCAGCACGACGAAGGTGGTGCGGGCCGACGACAGCCGCCTGGGGAATCCGAGCGTGGGGGGCGACCTGAGCGGCACGGCGGGCGCGGCGACAGTGACCAAGCTGCGGGGCCGTCTTCTGGCAACGACGGCTCCGACCGAGGGGCAGGTGTATGCCTGGAATACCGCCGCGAACCAGTGGGTTCCCGCGACGCCGACGGGGGGCGGAGGCGGGGGAGGGAGCATCACCGTCGCGGAGGCCGATGGGACACCGAGCGTGACCGGCGTCACGACCATCGTCGTGAGCACCGGGACGCTCACCGACAACGGCAGCGGCGTGGTGACGGTGAACACGGGCGGTGCCGGACGAAGCGTGGGAGAAAAACTGGTCATTTTTGAAAGGTTTCGCTGATGGCACTCGATCCGCAATTTGCCAGTAGCCCGCGCACCGCGATGGTGAAACTGGTCAACGCGACGGGGACAACCGCCCAGACCCTGCTGACGATGGGCAGCACCGGGGGGCTGATCGAAGGGTTGTTCCTGACCAGCAACGACACGACGAGCCATAACCTGACTCTGCTGCTCGGCGACGGTACCACCGATGTGCTGATCGACACCGTGACCATCCCGGCAGCGGTGACGGCCACGCCCGTGCAGCAGGTCAATCTGATGACCGTGTTGCGCTGGGGGTGGCTCGATCCGAGTAACATTAAGTGGGTACTTGCGGCATCGCGCATCCTGAAAGTACGCATGGAGGTCGCGGTGACAACAGGGGCGTTCGAGGTGTCCGTGGTCTGTAATTACGGGGAGTATTAGCGTGTACGGATTTCCGCGCACCCCCTCGGCGCGTCGCGTGCGGGTGTCCACGTTCACGGCCAACGGGACAACGAAGAGCTTCCTTTTGCCTCAACCGGCGCTCGCGGCCTATCCGGTGCGGGTCTCCACATCGAGCGCCGCAGGCCCGGTGGTGGTCGCGGCGGGGTCGTATGGGTACGACCGGATGTTCACGAGTACGCCGGTCATCCCCACGACCATCACGGTTGACCCCCTCATCACGACGCACGCCTCGTTCCCGACGTCGAACATGGTGGACGGGGTGAGCGCGACGTATTGGAAGTCGGCGGCACGATACGGCAACCCCTTTACCATCGTGTTCGATTTCGGCGTGCCGGTGGACATCGCGTGCATCAAGACGTTGGGTGTCACCCCCGACTACGGCTCGGTCGGCAATCACCAGTGGGAGGGGTCGCTCACCGGAACGGGGTGGACGGTTTTGAGTGCGAATGTCGTGGCGACGGCGGCGGCCTGGAATGTGTGGATCACGAACTCCCCATGCACGACCACGGCGTATCGTTATTATCGCCTGAATGTGACCACCTTGACCGATTCGCAAAACTTCCGCACACCGGGCTGCGCCGAGACGGTGTTCTATCCGGCCCTGCGTCCTTTTAACGTCATCAGCGGAATTGTTTTTGTCACTGCGCCCACGTCAGGCACAACGGTGTATGTCCAGTATGTGAGTGGTTAGGAGCCCCCATGTCAGAGCCCTATGTCGTCGGAACATCCACCATCGAGACACCGGCAACAGAAATCTGGAAACGGTCGGTCGAGGCAATACAGTCCACGGCGCGTACCGTCCTGCGCGACGTGGCCGAATCGCAGCGGATCTACCGGGGCAACAAACTCGCGCTTGTGATCGCCGCGACACCGGATGGTGCGGCAGTCCCCGGCACGACGATGAGTAAGGAGCAGGCCGTCGCGTATGCGGCGATGATCGCGGCGGTGGCGACCTTCATGGCCACCGAGATCGCGACCGATTTCACGATTGAGGACGGGTTGTACGCGATGTGGCCCCCGCCGACCGTGACGGGATAGTCGCCATCGACACGACCACGGCCCCTGGCTCGATGGAGCCAGGGGCGTTTTGTTCGCTACAGAACATAACGAAAACCCTAGACGCTACCTACGTCTAGGGTTTTGCATTGTGTCTGCTGGTACATATAGCCTGTGAAGGGGCGTGTGTATCTGCATTGTACCGACAGAACGGCATTTAGTCAACGCGGGCACACCCTACTCCTCGCCAAGCGCCTCGTTGAGGTCGTCGGAGAAGCGGATGCCGGGAGGCACCGGGCGACCGGCGAGGGGGGTGACGCGGGCAGGCTCGGGTGATGGCACACCGCCTCCCAGCCGCGCCCTCGCCGCCGCGATCTCCTCGCCGATCTTGCCATTGTCACCACGCAATACGCTGCGGATCTCACCCACGCCCCACCCCGCCGCGACTAAGGCGGCAATGAGTTGTTCGCGTGTTCTGTAAAGCGTTATGTCTCGCACGGCGGACGGCACATCCTCAGACCGCGCAGACAGACCAGACAGACCGCCAGACAGACCGGCTGTCTGGGGTATTATCGGGGTATTATCGGGGTATTGCGTGACATAATGATCGTATTGGGCAGGGATAGGCGCAGAGGAAACCGTTGACACCGTGCGAGTCTTTCGGCGCGAGAGCCACGCCTCAATGATCGGCCATCGCCAATCCCACAGCATGCGCCCAAAGATGATGCCCATCACCATCGTCACAATCATCCCCAGCTCCGTCGGTGTCATCTTGTCCATCGTCGTCCCCTTAGCGCGGTAGTGCGTGGCGTATCCAGGCGATGCCTGCCAGTATCAGGCGCTCGGGAAGATACGTCAAGACGATACTCCAGATGATCAGCGGCCAGATCGCTGACACGGCCCAGGCGTGGACAAGCCACGCATCAGCGGCGGGTAGGGCGTACCCGAGATACGTACTGCTCACGTCAGACACGTGCAGCACGCCCAAGGCCACGAGCATCAGCACCCAGGCGGGTATGGCGTTCCAGGACTTCGGAGGGCCAAACGGGATCGCCACCTCGGAGAGCGAGTAGACAAGGCCCAACGGCAGAGCCAACGCCCACCACCAGCCCGTGGGCATTGGCACACGAACAGGCAAGAGGGTTTGGGCCAGGGCGATGTTGAGGGCGTTAATCCAGCCCTCCAGGGTATAGCGTGCGCCCACAAGCCAGAGGGTGCCGCCGAGAATGAGGGCGACGATGCCGAGCGCCCACATCGGCATCTCGCGGCGGGCAAGGCGGGCGGGCGCGGTGGTGGTGGTGGGTGACGTGGTGGTCATAGGGGTGCCTCTGCGCTGTCTGCGCTCTCTGCGGTATTCGGCGTTGTGACAGGCTGCGTGCGCTGGAGGCTGCTGCTGTCGTCTCTGAGAATGCCGCTTACGGCAAGGACAACACGATACTGTTCAGCGGGGGTGCGTCCGTGGGCATCGTACAGGCGCTGGCGTGCGGTGCGGATAACAAGACGAAGCCGCTCTATCTCAGCCTCTAGCTCCTTCTCGCGGTCAGTCATCCCCCCACCTTCTTCCCGCACTGCTTACACTTCCAGCCGTTGTGCTGCGCTGCGGTGCGTAGCTGCATTGCGCTGGCTGCGCAGCCGCAGGCAGGGCAGGTATTCGGCATTGCAACAGGCTGCGTGCGCTGGATATGCGCTGGCTCAGGCCGTGCAAACTGCTCCTGGGGAGCAGGCAGTGCGGGCAGCGCAGGCACGCTGCGCAACTCCTGCACCAGCAGGCGCACGGCGTCCAGCGCGTCACCGTGCGCTGCGTGCGCTGCGGGCTGCGCTGATTCTGCCTCATTCACAACAAACAACGAGACGAAATACGCCAGCACGCTAAACGCCGCACCGTGGAGGATCGCCACCGGCACGGCGACGAACCAGGGAGGGTTGGCGAAGAAGTCAGGGTACTGGAGCGCCAACACGTAGAGGCTTCCGTAGGCTGCCTCAATCAGCATGGCACCCAACGCCACCCGTCCGGCACGCGCCCGTTGACGATCTGGGATGGTGGCGAAGGCCAAGCCGATGTAGGTTCCCACGAGCGAACCGGCAGCGGCCACGGCCACGGGCAGCGGGGCCACAGACGAGGTAAAGCCGAAGACGAAGTACGCGGCCACGGTCGCTAAGGAGACGAGAGCGAGCTTGATTAGGTGTTTCATCGGGGCACCCTTACTGCCATCGCCTTCAGCGCTTTCTCCAACGCATCGGCATCCCGGTAGTAAAACAGTGAGTAATCCGCAGCCGACTCACCGTCAACGACGGTGGCGTAATTCCAATTTACCTGGAATATATCTTCGGAAGTGCGACGTGCGGTGGTCATGTTCGTAAGATTGACATAGGTCTCGCGCTCTGGCAGGTAGGCGATCATCGTTGAAACTCCTTGCATGGTGTGGGACATTTGGGGTTCTCCTGTGTGTTTATCGGTGTGTGTATCAACTCGCCTCAACTCGCCTCAACTCGCCCAAACGTGCCTCAACTCAACAAAACACCGCGTTCTGATGCCGAATGTGACCATACGAGCGAATACCACGGCTGCTTTGGTTCTGCCTTCCAAGCAGATGGTCGCGCGTTCGATCCGCGTCGCCCGCTCCGCTTTCCAACGCGGTATCCTGATGAGGGGTGCCGCGTTCGTTTATGCCCGTGGGCGTCACCGTGGGAGTTACCATCTTATTTTGCCCTCCTGAACAGGGCGGATGCCGCGACATTTGCCGCGTCGCGTCGTTCATCATCAAAGCTATGAGCGTAGATTCCAGAGGTGAATGCCGAGCTGCTATGGCCGAGGATGTCGCTCACGGCTTCAAGTTGCGCACCGTGGGACAGCATGATCGAGGTTGCTGAGTGTCGCAGGCTGTGGAATGTCACCTCGGGCAGTTCCGCACGCACCAGAGCGCGTTTGAGCTGCCGTAGCACCGAGCCACCTTCGAGGGGCGTCCCATCCTCCGAGGTAAACACCAGATCGCCACCGTGGTAGCAGTCGCCCAGGATGAGCCGCTCTTGCATCTGGCGGACGCGGTGAGCGCGAAGAAAAGCGACGACCTCCGAGCTGATCGGGATGGTGCGATCTTCGTTGCCCTTGGTGCTTTGTTCCCGGTGGATCTGACGCTTCCCGTTCGGCCCCTTGATGCGCTGGAGTTGCTCACGCACGATGATCACCTCCGTCTCTAGGGTGACGGAGGGCCAGCGCAGGCCGAACAGTTCACCCTGGCGCATCCCTGTCGCAATCGCCAGCGCGTAGAAAGCGTAGAGCCGATGGTCGGCGAGGATGTCGAGAAGCCTGATAATCTGCGCCTTGTCAAGAATCGTTTTTGGTCGTGCGGCGGATGTGGGCGCGTCTGTGAGCTTGACTACGTTCTCCGGCACCAGCTTGCGCTTACGGGCCGCTTCCAGAGCCGCAGAGAGCCGCCTGCGGGCGTTCGCGACCGTCCCCTCAGACAGTTCCTTTGTCCGTAGGGTTGCCTGCCACTCGTCAACGTGTTGGGCTGTGAGCTTGACCAGTTGGTGAGTACCGATGTAGGGCGTAATGTAGTGGGCGCAGATGTAGGTATGCCCTTGCACGGTCTTAAGCTTCACCTGCTTGCCCGGTAGCAACACCGTGAGCCAGTGTGTGAGCCATGTTTCAAGCGTCTGCTTTCCCTCGCCCACATTCAGCCGAGCATCACGAAGCCGCTCTAGCTCTTTGAGTTGGCGCTTCGCCTCTTTCTCGGTCTTCGCCCGACGCCGCACAGTCTTTCCATCAATCACCAGAGCCGCACGCCACCGGCCAGGAGCCTCCTCGTAGAAACTGCCCTCGCCGTCATCACGCACTTTCACGCCACGGGTCATGATGCCCTCCGGCGGTTTGTGATCTCCGCTTCGTAGCGCAGCAATGACTCCAGCGTGACACGCAGCAGCACGCCATCACCGATGGTGTCCAAACTTCCCGCCGCAATCCGGCGATAGATCGTCGCCTTGGAGCAACGCAAGCGGTCGGCGACTTCCTGGCAGGTGAGATAAGGAGACATCGGGCCGGAAGCTGTCATAATGCGAAAGTTCATAGCACCGCTCCTGGTGTGTTGACAAAATGCCGATAAAGTGGGTATAACGGCGTTGCTCAGCTCTGGAAGGCTGTATTGAATATCGGATGGTTCGCACAACCCCCCCGCGTAGGGGGGTTTTGTGTGTTTATCCGCGAAAGGTATCAACGAGAGCCGTGTTCGCTGGTACGAGTCCGTGTGCCTCCGCTTCACGGCGAACGAGCCGACGCAGATAGACAGAGACAGATCGCTTTTCACGCGCTGCGAGTGCGGTCAAAACCTCTTTTTCGCTCGGGGGCATGTAGACCGTCATCTGGCGCACTGCATAGACAATCGCGGTATCTGACATAAAAGCCTCCTGTTGCTTATTCGTCGTGTGTATAAGTATAGTTTTCTTGCTGATTTTTTGCAATAGGGACATTTCATTACCGAATACCACGCTTTTATCTTTATTTCAATAGGCGTATTGACACTCTTGTTACCGATGATATACGATTAGGGAAATCAGGGATAGCCGAGGACAACCCTGCTGGCGTGTTGGGTGTAGGAGGGATAGCCTAGCCATCCCTCCGTGCGGTTGTCAGGGATTAGGCAGCGATCTGTAGCATCTCAGTACACCGCTGGCCGTTCGGCAATCTCACCCGGCACCACCAGGTACCGGGCATCGTTTCCGACTCGATGGCAGTGTCGCCGTGGATGGGACACTGGCGCGGGGATGCGGCACTGATGCAGTCCGCGTCAACGGCGGCGCAAAGCGGATCAAGGGTGCGGGCGATCTGCATGGTCTCAGCGACCAGGGCAGGTGTCAGGGCGTTGATAGCATCCTGTACCTGCGTGCAGGCGGTTTCAACCGATGCGTGCAGGTACTCACGGCCTATGGTGTGCTTCCACATCACCAGCGGGTAGAACTTCTCATCAACCAGCAGACCGATCCAGACGCCCGACCGACTATCGCGGGTCACAATGCCGACCATACTGTCAGCCCGGAGCGGGCTGATGTGCATCTGCGGGAGACCTTCGATCTGGATGGCCGCGTAGGTGGTAGAATTGAGCTGAGACATGGGAGTTCCTTTCCTCTGTTCGCTGGCCTGTCTGGTGTTATCTCACCGGGCGGGCCTTTTTATTTGCCTCACTCCTGTATTATATAAGTAAAACTTAAATGTGTCAAGCGATACTTGACTAATATAAGTACACCTTGTATTATTGACAGTAAGGCTAAGTTATTCGAACATGGAGGGATGAAAGAAGTGAGAAGTAATACTCTAATCCTTATGGCTGAAAAAGCGCAGCGTGAGCAGCGCCGACTCACGTTGAAGCGAGTTTCCGACGAAACGGGTATCAGCTACTACACGTTGAACGCCATTGCGCACGACACGATAAAAGAATACCCACGTGCGGCTTTGTCATCGCTGTGCGGGTACTTCGGATGCGGCATCGGCGAGCTGCTCACCCTCGTAGATATCGAAGGGGGTGAGTAACATGGCGACCACGTCGCGAGAAATACCATCCACGACAAAAGCACGGCGCATCGGTGTGCTGTCGGGCGACCGGGCCGAGGTCGGGCTGATTTGGATGTTGCGTGCGGCGGGCGTCGGACTGGTGGGAGTATCGGTCGTTGGCAGCTTCTACGGGTTGCGCGGGCTGGCGTGTAGTCCGCCCGTGACGATCCTCTTTGACATGCTGGCGCGTCCCTGGTGGGTTGTTGCGGCGTTCGTGGCCCAGGCGGTATTGAGTCTGGCGCAGTGGGGCGCACGGCACCGTGCCGCACGGGATGCCCGATGGTGGGGATTGTTTGCCGGAGCGTTGCTTATCTCGGCGGGGATGAACTGGGTTGCGTTCGCTCCTCACCTGTTGGCGTGGGGCTGGCCCCTTATCCCTGTTGCCCTGACGGTCATTGGCGGTGACGCTCTGGCCGAGATCTTGGTTATTTCGTAGAGGGGGCGGCGATGTCGGGTGATGCGTGGCTGGCGACGATCTGGATCTATCTGGTGGCCTTTGGAGCGGCGGGTGTTCTCTGGTTTCGCGCCGTGCGGCCCATCCTGGAAGCTCTCGGCTGGATTGCGCCATACACGGGTGATGATGATTATGTCACGCCGACGCCCTCCACACCTCGGGCCGCGTCACCGTTCGACACGAATGAACCGGCGAACGAACCGCCGAACGAATGGTTACAACCCGTTCTAATGCCGAACGGCGATAGTTCGGTATTTCCCGACTCGTTCGCTCTTCTCGCGGTGCTTGTGGAGGCCGAGGCGCTGTCGGTCACACGGGCGTATGAGTTGCTGGGGGTCTCACGGGGAAGTTCGGCAGCCTACAAGGAGGCCCAACAACGTCTCGCGGCAGCTCGCCTCAAGGTAAGCGGAAACTCTCAATTCTTGGAGCTAGACAACGAGCGCAAACCCACCGGGCGGATCGTGGGTCGGAAAAAGTCATAGGACAGACAGATAGGGAAGCACGGAATTAAGAGACTGATGGGCGGTGATAGCAATCAATGAGTTACGGAGGATCTATGCGAAACATATTTACGCTTGTTGGTGTCCGTGGCTTCAATGTGAATGATTCCGGCTATAACCTCAGTTCGATGAGCCGTGGCTACGGAACGATGAACTACTGGGTGCGTGAATTGGTGAAGAAGAACAACATCATCCTGCACAGTGTCAGCATGAGTGCGGTACTCCTTCCTCACACCCTCGGTGGTGGGGCGGCTGGTGCAGATATTCATATTGCCGCAACCATACGCCTGCATATTCTTTCACCGCGCCTGCATATTCTTTCACCGCGCCTGCATATTCTTTCACCGCGTCTGCATATTCTTTCACCGCGCCTGCGGAAAGGCGTAAGGGCGCAGCAGCACCTCATACATCCCCACCCCTGACTCATCCGGAGCTGCTGCGCCCCTACTCCTTCCCCCTACTCCTCTTCGTCGTCGGCCTGGTCGTTCTCACCCACAGGCACAGCAGCACCGTGCCCCGCCGCACGCTCTAGGTTCAGCGCCAGCAACCGGGACAGGATCTCATCATCGCTCAGGGTGTCGGGCCAGCCGTAGGCCGCGAAGACCGCCGCGTCGAGCGTGCGATGGGCCACACTCAGCCAGTCGGGGCGGGCGTTGTAGAGGTTGGTGAGGGTGCGGTCTTTGAGCTTGATACCAGAGAGTACCTCCGCTGGCGGGTTAAGCCAGTCGTCACGGAGCCGTACCAGATCGCGGGCGGCATCGGCGATGGCTTTGACCGGCAGGCTGTCAGACTCGGCTGGTTCGGTGCCGGGAGGCCAGGGGAAGGGGAAATTGATAAAGCATGTAGAACTTTTGTAGTTTGGGTCGTTTCCTTTGCCATGCCATGCTACATTTGCAAGCGACCAAAGTTCATGTGCTGTAGAGTGCAGTACACCGAAGAAATAGTCATCTTCACGCGGAAATACATACAGCCGAGTGTCTGGAATGATGTGGCTATCAACCCAGGCAAATATTCGATACTTAGAGACTCGTGGCGTGACAATGTATCGATGTATTTTGGTGATTGCACTTCGTAGAGCAGGGCGAGTATTCCAATATAACCACCATACATCACGCGCTGATGATTGATTGGCCTTTTGTCGTGCAGGAAAAACATGCTCCTTAATGTAGGCAAAAGGACGCTCATACTTTTCAGCGTCTTCCCGTAACATGGATAATCCAAAATCAACAGCATATGTTCGAGAGTAATGTTGAGCTATATCATTGGCGTTTATACGTGGTCGAATGACATCGCTGTTAGGTCGTCCGTTTGGGTTTTCACCCTCTTTTAGCATTTCTTGTGCTACTTCATACGGCATATCAAACGATCCTCGCTGAACCATGCCTTGCGAAGCGAGATGCTGGTTTTCATTGAGTGGCTGTGCTAACAGGAGATTAAGATTAGATGTAAGATTCGGATTGATCTCATCGACTAACTTGCCGTCTAGCATTTTGGTTTGCTCATCTCCATTATCGAAACCAATCATGGCAACTCTTATGGCAGCATCATCTATCGTCCATTCGCGGTTACTCCAAGCCCAGAAAATATTCCCGCTTTGCTTTATATGTTCAAGGACTTTGCGGTTGTCTCCTGAACGAATTGCCTGCGTGGACAACAACCCTGCGCGATGAGCCTTTTGATATTGGATTTGTTTTCTTGCTTGCTCAAACCAATAACAAACAAGATTTGCTCTTTGCGGGATCACCCCTTTGTAAAGTTTGTATATAGCTTCTACATAGTGGTCTTCCATTTCGCCTTTCAACTTTTTCCCGTCCAAAAACGGTGGGTTTCCTATGATCACATCCACCGCTGGCCACTCCGGCTCAACCGGCTGCCCATCTGCGTCAAAGGCAAGGATCGCATCTTTGCACTCGATTGAGTGAAGCGTCTGCAAGATCGGCTCAATCGGCTGTCCCTCTAGCCACCCGTTCAGGCGTAGCCATTGGAGATGACCAATCCACACCACCACCTGGGCCAGTTCAGCGGCAAAGGGGTTCTTCTCGATGCCGTGGAGCTGTAATGGCGTCACGCCCAACTCGGGCTGAGTCAACTCAAGGCCACCGGCGTAGCGCCAGACCTCTTGCTCCAAGTCTTTGAGTTGGTGCAGAGCCACATAAAGGAAGTTCCCAGACCCGCAGGCCGGGTCAAGCACCCGCACCTTCGAGAGCGTGTCCATAAAGTCAAAAATCATCGTTTCGGCAACACTGCGGAGCTTCTGGCGGGATGCGCCGCTCGTCGTCTGCCACTGCGTATGCAGGGCGGCCACGCCAGTCTGCACTGCCTCCCACTCGCGGCGGTAGGGCTGCATCAGCACCGGCTCAACAATCAACAGGATGTCACTACGGCTGGTGTAGTGAGCACCAAGCTGCGCCCGCTTACTGGGGTCAAGGCTGCGCTCAAAGAGCGTGCCGAAAATAGCAGGCTCGACGCTTGACCAATCCAGCTTAGCTACCTCGTTCAAAAGCTGGAGTTCATTAGCATTGAGCGGAAGTGCGGTGGCATTCTCAAAGAGCCAGCCGTTGAAGCGCGGCACTTTGTTACCAGGGCCGAAGTAGCCGCCGGACTTCAT
>CAIXLU010000304.1 GCA_903920315.1 uncultured Oscillochloris sp. | reverse complement strand
TTGCCGAGCGGATTGAGCGCACCATGCTGAGTGGAGTGACCAATACCGAGTTCCCCCACGCCCTTGCGGCGCGTGAAGAGATGCGCTCGTGGCGGTTCCTCCAGCTCAACCCCCGCTCATTACGCCAGCCCAGTTCCATGAGCGCGCAGCAGACGCTCGCCCCCGACGGGAGCTTTCTGCCGTCCACACTCGCTCGCCTCAAGGCAGAAAATAGCTATATCCTGCACGACGTTGCCCGTGATCTTGGCGAGCTTGTTTCTGGGATTACAACCCTTGAGATCGAAGAAGATGCCTCCCGAAATCGCTATGACATGTATGCGACCACCCAAGATGGGCGCAGGTTCTCCTCGCGCCTCCTCTCTGACGGCACGCTGCGCCTGTTGGCGCTGATTACGCTCAAGAACGACCCCGAGTATCGGGGCGTTCTGTGCTTTGAAGAACCCGAGAACGGCATACACCCAGCCCGTATCCACAACACCGTACAGCTCTTGCGCGATCTCGCCACACACTTTGATGATGATGACGCGATCCACCTGCCCTTGCGCCAAATGCTGGTCAACACCCACTCACCCGTCCTTATGGCAGAGTATGTCAAACAGAGTACACAGAATGGGAGCGAGTCTGTCCCAGGGCTCCTCTTTGCCTATACCGCAACACGAGTACACGGCAAGTCGCTGGATGGAAGTATGCGTATCACACGCATGGCCCCGGTTACGCCACAGCGACACACACGGCCCGATCTCCCGCTGGATGAGGCGGAGCAGATGTACACGCTTGGAGAGGTTGAACGCTATCTCAGCACCGTGGATCCCGGCGAGGCGCTCGACACATTAAAGCCAGGACGGTCACGATGAGCATGTTGGTGATGGCCTTGGCGGTAGAAGGGCCAACAGACGAGCGATTCTTTCAACCGCTCCTCCAACGCACGGCGGATGATCTGTTACGACAGCGCGGTATTGGCACAACCGATGTCCTCGACCCGATCGTGAGCCGATTTCCGCCTGACAGCGAGACTCATGCCCAGGGTATCCTGTGGTTAGCGCAGCAGTTTACGGGCTATCAGGCGCTCGTGATCCACATGGACGCAGATGCGCCATCGGTCGAGCGGGCCATGCGCGAGCGCTACACACCGGGGCTTCAGCTCGTACACGCGGCGCGTGCAGCAGGAATGGATGTTTGTCGCCACATCATTCCGCTGATACCTGTACGCATGGTTGAGTCGTGGATGTTAGCCGACGGCCTGACATTATGCACCGTTATCGGCACCGACGAGGACGCGCAATCCCTCGGGCTCCCTGCGGTACCGCATCAGGTAGAGGGTATTCCTGAGCCAAAGCGCGTCCTTGCCGAGGCCGTGCGTCACGCATTTGGCGCGAATCGAAGGCGTCAGCGGCGAGCGAATGATCTCCCTCAAATCCACGAGTCGCTAGGCCGACAGATCAGGCTTGATCAACTCCGCCGTGTTCCCTCCTTTGTCACCTTTGAGACAGCGCTTGCCAGCGCCTTCGTTGAGTTACGGCTGATTGAGCCAGAGAGGTAGGGCGCAATTGTGCCCTAGTCGCTAGGTATACCCATGACCACCACCCTTCCCCACGGCAACTGCTACCGTGTTGCCCCACAGTTTATCGCGGGCGAGTACCCCGGTGATCGGGACATCGCATTGGTGCCGGCCAAAATCAGCCGTCATCTTGATGCAGGTATCACCGCATTCTTCGATCTGACTCAGGCGGGCGAGTTGCGCGACTACGCTGGTGTACTCGCTGACCTCGCGGCGCAACGCGGAATCACCGCGTTCCATCGCCGTATGCCCATCCGCGACGTGAGCATCCCCCGTACGTCGGCGATGATGATTGGCATCCTCGACGCCCTCGATACCGCTATCGCCGACGGGCACACAATCTACCTCCACTGCTGGGGCGGCATCGGACGCACCGGGACGGTGGTGGGTTGCTGGCTGGTGCGTCACGGTATGACGGGCAATGAAGCCCTGGCGACCATCGCCCGCCACTGGCAGGGCGTGGCGAAGCGGGTCTACCATCCGCGCAGTCCTGAGACCGACGAGCAGCACGCCTATGTGCGTGCGTGGCGGGAGCTGAGTCACGGTTGATGGTGTGGTGAATTTATGTGGGAGATCATGCAATGCCAATGACCATTCAGGAGACGCAAATACAGTTTGGGGATACCACGCTGTCATTTGAACAGATCGCCGGTCTTGCTGCACACTATGACAAGATTGTGCCAAAGACCCGCACGCGAGAGGGTGACGGAGCGGCATTGTGCCAGAATGCCTTTCCCGCAGAGGCGCTGAATCGCTTTATCCGCAAGGTCTGTGCGTGGGGCGGCTACACGGGCATTGCCGGGCGAGTACTGCGCAATAATAGCTCGACACGCCTTCATGCCCAGTTTTTAGCCGCCCAGACAGCGATGCAAGGCGATCAGCCTGACGTTGCCGCCGCTCTCGTCGCTCTCAATCAACTCCACGGTCTCGGGCGACCTTCGTTTGCCTCGAAGCACTTGCGGCTGATCTGGCCACGTTGGTGCCCCGTACTTGACCGGTTCATTCGATACGGTCTCGACTACGCGTATGACCCGGTTGGTTATCGCCAGTTTGCTGACGATTGTGGTAGGCTCGCGCTCAAACTCTCCGCAACAGGTATCCAGAATCCGATTAGCCGTGATGATGGCATCTGGTTTGTCGCTGATGTTGAGGCGGCGATCTATACCCACCTGCGCGGCTGGGGTTCCCATACGGAGTGACGTGCGAATGACTGACTCACCTATCCTCACCCCACCCACTCCCGCCGCCCTACGCGCTGAGTTGGAGCGCCTCGTCATCCTTGACCTGCTCGGCCCGGCGGGTGGCCCGGACGAAGAAATCGCCGAGGGTGGCGTGCGCGACCGCTACCTCGTCGGGATGCTTGCCCCGCGCCAGCAGCAGATCGCCCCGGAAGGACAGGACGACATTGACCCTGTCGGCGAGGATGCGCCCGACGATGGGCCGATTGACCGTGGGGCTACCCAGGCACCGAGCATGTTCCCCTCGTCGTTTGGCCTCACCTTCACCGTGGACGGGGATGCGCAGGCGCTTCAGGTGGCTGCGTCCTGGGGACGCTATGACCGGGACAAGAGCGAGACTCTTACCACCGAGAAGACCGGCGCACCGCTCACTGTCTGGAAACGCAAGCCGATGGGTGGCCCTCCCCACTCCATCCCCCTAGTCGTCGGATCCGTAGCGGCGTTCGCCCCCGACCCCGAGCAGCCCGAGGTGGTA
>CAIXLU010000303.1 GCA_903920315.1 uncultured Oscillochloris sp. | reverse complement strand
GACGAACAATGATCTGCGGGTGACGAACAATGATCTGCGGGTGACGAACAATGATCTGCGGGTGACGAACAATGATCTGCGGGTGACGAACAATGATCTGCGGGTGACGAACAATGATCTGCGGGTGACGAACAATGATTCGCAGGGGCCGAACAATGATTCGCAGGGGCGATATTCTCCTGCTTCCTTACACCAACCGTATTCTCCCCGTCAGCAACTCCTGCATCATCTCCTACACTTTGATTATGTTGAGTAGGATGATTGTATGATGTCTGTTCTGTTCATCTCTTCGATCTCTACATTACGTACAAATCTCCGCTTCCCCTCCTCACACCAACCGTATTCTCCCCGTCAGCAACTCCTGCATCATCCCCTGCTTGACATGGCGGGTCTTGGTGAGTTTCGCCTCTAACGCGGCAATCTCTTCGTCCATGTCCGAGAGGATGGCGGCAATGGCGGTTTGTTCATCAACGGATGACGGCATAGTAATCTCGAAGTTCTGAAATGTTGGAAGTCTCAGCGAATCTACGGTTGCTTTTACAGTATTTTGCATGGCGTGAACACCAAAATGATTGGCGATGTAGAAGTAAATATACTTACCAGATATTCCTTGAATAAATTGCGTAATGCCGTAAACACGTTGATGCAAATCAAAGCGCCCTGAGATGTAGTGAAAGATACTCCCGATTCCTCCTTCTCCCGGAATAAGGATTGCTTCGCAGTCATGAGAATAGCTATTGATTCGCTCTACAGTTGCAGAACGAACAAAGAAAGGGTACTTGCCATCTTCAGTCTTGTCTTGGTTGTTACGACCTCCTGTTTTGATGTGGGCAATCTCCCCCAATCGCCTCACCTCCCACTCCCCACTAAACCCCGGCAGTCGCGACGTGCCGGTAAGCAACTCCTGCATCACGCCCTGTTTAACGGCGCGCTTCTTGGCAATGAGTTGTTCTAGGGACTCAATGAGAGCGTCGGCGTCGCCTAGTACCTCGGCAATGGCGTGTTGCTCGGCGAGGGTGGGGGGGAGAGAAACTGGGATTTCATGCAGATCGTTACGATTGACTCCTGGTACACCGCTCTTTCCACTATGCGTATGGAAGTCAATTGTTCGGAGCAAATACGAAACGAAAAGTGGGTCGTTCCCATGAAAGTCGCGCACATAGAGAGTCGTGTTTAAGGGCCAAAAATCATCCTGCACGTAGAAGACTTCTCCAATGGTGCCGTACCGCCCAGTGACTACACCTGGTCCTCTGACTTTAGCTTCACAATGGGTGTTTTCAAACCCTGACGAAGTCACGATTGGAATCGATCCTGGCTTCCGCAGTTGATGTGGAAGATCGAATCCACGCTGAAGGGTGACAACATTTCCAAGCAATTCAGTTTTCCAGTTGCTTACCCCCACCTCGGACTGCTTGTAGCCGCTCACACTTTGATTACGTTGATGGGATGATTTCATGATGTTCCTACTCGTCACTCTGCTCCGTAAGCATTACTCAAACCTTCACCAGAATCATAGCCCATCATACAATCATGTCATCATAGTGATGATGTTCCTGCGCGTCACTCTGCTTCGTAAGCATTACTCAAACCTTCACCAGAATCATAGCCCATCATACAATCATGCCATCATAGTGATGACTTGATTGCATAATATCCCTACTCTAATCACGCCCGATCAGCGCACGCATCGCAGCGCAATTCACCCCGCCGAGTAAGGGCCAGCGTGTAGGTGGGCCGATTGCAGGTGGGGCAATCAATGGCGTCAGTCTTCTCGGTGAGCGGATCCCAGCTTATGCTAAAGGTTGGCGAGGATGTCTGCTTTGGGGCGATGAGTCGGGCGCGCAGGAAGAGTCGCGGGGCGCTCAGGTGGAGCAGGTTGCGCAGGCGCAATTGGGCGCGCACGCCCGCTTTGCGGCGCAGTTCGTCAATGCGCAGGGCCGCCTCACGCTCCAGGGCAACCTTACGCTGGGCCAGGGGCGCGGTATCCTCGCCCTTGGCTGTGGCTTTTGTCATCCGCACAACGAGATCTTCGGCCATGTCGGCAAAGTAGCGTTCCATGCGCGCAATCTCGCGGTCGGCCCGCCCTTGACGTTCGCGCTGCTGACTGTTCGCCTCCGTTACCACGCTGCGCACCACGCGCTCGCGGGCGATCAGATAGGCCCGCTCTAGCGGAATCGCCGACGCATCAGGAAAGGCCCAGCGCCGCTCGTCGCCCAAGCCGGGGTGGGCCAACAACGGCTCCAGGTGACGTACCAGCCGCCCGTAGCGCCGATCCACCGCCGCCGAGATCAGCGCCTGAGTCTTCTCATCGCCCAGGTAGCTTACCTCAAACCAGCAAATGCAGTGCGCGACGTAGTATGGGCGCGGCGCGGCCAACTCCAGACTCATCCCTGCTGGGACGTGCAGATCGCGCCGCACCTGCTGATCCAGCCGGTAGGGTTGCAGGTTCATGTCGTCGTGGTAGATGTGGGCCACCTGCCCGCGTTCCTGGGCCGCGCTGAGCAACTCGGCGAGCAGGGGCAGGCCAAAGGTAAGCAACTGGGCACTAGGGTGTTCGGGCAACGCCTCGGGGTCGAAGGTGAGACGGATCGGCTGCTCGGTATCAGGCCAGAGAACATCGTAAACCTGCGGCTCGATCTCATCCCACAGACCATCAACCGCCTCAGCGTAATCGCGCAAAAAATGCTCCAGGGGTGTAATCATGCCTAGCCCTCCGGGGCAAATCGCTCGCCAAACAGCTTATCGTCGTGGGCGCGCTGGCGCTGGTAGGCTCCGCGTGCCGCCACGAGACGCTCGCCAAGCTGATCAATGGCGGTGTAAAAGGCGGCATCATCCGGTGCGGAGGCCCACATGTCGGCCAGCAGATCCTCAAACTCCTGCTCGTCGTCGAGGTTGCCCAGGATCATATCCACTTCGCCGATCACCAGTTCAAACATGGCGATCTTGGCATCGAGCAGGTGCAGGATGGCCGACTCCAGGGTGTTGGCGGCAGCCAGGTTGAAGACATAGACATCGCGGGCCTGGCCGATCCGGCTGAGCCGCCCAATGCGTTGCTCGATCCGCATCGGATTCCACGGCAGGTCAAAGTTGACAATGCCATTGCAGAACTGGAGATTGCGGCCCTCGCTGCCCGCATCGGTCGTCAGTAGCAGGCGGGCTGGGCCACGAAAAGCCGTGACCGCCTCCTCCTTCTGCACACGGGTCAGCCCGCCATGAAACATGACCACGTGCTCGCCATCTGCGCTCAGGTGGCGCTGGAGCAGCGCCTGGGTCTCGCGGAACTGGGTGAAGATTACCAGCTTGTCAGGGAAAGCGCGTACCAGTTCGCTCAGACGATTCAGCTTGGCGTGATCAGTGAGGCTGCGGGCCGTGTCAGCGAGAATTTTTACCGTTTCCCGCTCGGCGGCGGGCAGACGCTCGTCCAGGGCAAGCCGCTCCAGGGCAGGTGCAGCAGCAGGGCTAGAGCTACCGAGCGCCCTCTGGAGTGAGAGCAGAGTCATGCGGTTGAGTGGGCCGCGCCCCACGCCGGCGTGCAGGTGCCGACGCACAAACGCAGAAACACCATCGTAGAGCAGGCGCTCGGCAGGAGCCAGGGGCACACTCTCGGTACGGGCAATGCGCCGGGTCAAGGCCAAGCCCACCGTCGAGCGCCGGTTACGCACCATCACTTCGGCCAGCAGATCGTGGAGCTGATCCATATTGCGCGGGGTAAGTTTATCGCGCCGATCAACAAACTGCTGCTGGAAGACGCGGGCGGTGCGCAGCAAACCGGGCTGGAGCAGCGTCACCAGGTTAAACAGCTCCTCCATATTGTTCTGCACGGGGGTCGCCGTGAGCAGCAGGATATATTTTTTGCGCAGCTCGGCGGCGAACTGCCAGAGGATAGTGTTACGGTTGCGCAGGTGGTGTGCCTCATCAACGATCACCAGATCCCACTCGTGGGCGAGGATGGCCGAGCGGTGCGGCTCACGCTTGGCGGTGTGGAACGAGGCGATGATCCGCTCGTGCAGGCCCCAGGACGCGGCACCCTGCTCACGGAAGATTGGGTCGTCGTAGGCAATACTGTCCAGGCCAAATTTACGGCGCAGCTCGCCCTGCCACTGCTCAACTAGAGATGGCGGAGTCAGAACGAGGGTACGCCGGGCCAGGCCACGGGTTGCCAGTTCCAGCATAACCATGCCGGCCTCGACCGTTTTGCCCAAACCGACTTCATCGCACAGGAGCGCCCGGCCACGCATACGGCGCAGCACAGTGCGAACGGTGCGAAGCTGATGCTCCAGCAGTTCCATATCGCGCAGCAGCGGTGTGGCGAGCAGTTCATCAAAACCGGCGACAATCGCAAACTGAGCGGCTTGCAAGCTGAGGCGAAAATCGCTCCAGCCTATCGGCGCGCCGAACGCCGCCAGACGGGCGGTGTCCTGGGGGTCAAAGGCCAAAGGCACGCCATCATCGGTAGTGATCGGCGCGGCGGGAATCGTGATAGACGATGCGGGGGGGCGCAGCAGGTGCAGAGTGAGTGGGGCAACCGCACGACACTCCAGGCGCAGGTGTGTGGCGGGGGCCGCCAAATCACGCAGAGCCGGACCGACAAGGGCGCACATAGCCGGGTCAAGGGCGAGGGGCTGTAGGCCACGGGCGGTCTCAGCAACAAGGCTCACGCCATCGGTGCTGAGCAAACTAAGCAGCGCCGGAGCCAGCGGCAGATGCCCCGCCAGCAGATCACCTGCACGAGCCACAAACTCCCACGTATCACCGACTTCAACCGTTGGAATCATAGGTATTTCAGGGGGATTGGCGCACAAAAGGAATAATGGCAATACCGCAGAAGTCACCCTGCCAGTCCAAGCGCCCGGCCCGTAAACGGGCGGGCTAGGTCTACGACGACCGCTGAAGCGGCCTCAGACAGGTCGCTTCAGCGACCGTCGTAGACCTAGCCGGGGGCTTCAGCCCCCGGCGGGTGTCGCCGCACAGGGTTACTTCTGCGGTAGTGCCAATAATGGCACTACCGCAGAAGTAACCCTGTGACGTCAGATCCAATGCCCATGTCACCCTGAGCGAAGCGAAGGGTCTATCAGGAGGTCGGGAAAGATGCTTCGCTGCGCTCAGCATGACATGACAGCGTTACTTCTGCTCTACTGCCGATAATGACTGCACGATCATCTGCCAGGAAAGGTTATGTATAAAAATAGCACAGATGATCATAATCGTCAAGCAACGCAGTTCTCCGTACAATTTGACTCTCGCTGCGCATGATCCTATGATTACTGTACCCGCGTAGAAGCTAATAGGCCGCGCAGATGCGGACATTGGAGAATTCTGTGCTATCAACGATGATGCGTACCCCCCTGACCCTGAGTCACCTCCTTGAGCGTGCCGGTAAGATCTTCCCAACGAGCGAGATCGTCACCCGCATGCCGGATCGCTCTCTTCACCGCTACACCTACGCCGACTTCTACCGCCGCTCACGCGCCCTGGCCGAGGCGCTCCAGAAGGCCGGGATGCAGCCCGGCGACCGCGTGGCTACCCTGAGCTGGAATACCTCTGCCCACCTAGAGGCGTACTTCGGTATCCCGGTGGCGGGTGGCGTTCTCCATACGCTCAACCTGCGCCTGCACCCCACCGATATTGCCTATATCATCAATCATGCCGAGGATCGCTTCCTGATCGTGGATGATGTGCTGATCAAGCTCTATGAGGCGATCAAGGATCATATCAATGTTGAGAAGGTGATTGTCGTGCCCCTGACAGGCAAACCCGTGCCTGAGGGACTCACCAGTTACGAGGATTTCCTGGCCACCGCCACCGGCGACTTCAGCTACCCTGATCTGCCCGAGGATACCGCGTTGGGCATGTGCTACACCTCCGGCACTACCGGCAAGCCCAAGGGTGTCCTTTACTCGCATCGCTCCATGATCCTCCACTCCCTTGGGTCGGCCCTCCCCGACGCCCTGAACCTCGGGCAGTCTGATGTACTCACGCCGGTGGTGCCCATGTTCCACGTCATGGCCTGGGGACTGCCCTTCACCGGAATCATGGTCGGCTGCAAGATCGCGATGCCCGGCCCACACCTCGATGCGGTGAACCTGCTGGATCTGTATGAGTCTGAGCAGGTGTCGAAGACCGCCGGTGTCCCCACAATTTGGATGGGTGTCCTCCAGGCGCTCCAGAAGGAGCCAACCCGCTGGACAAAGCTTCTGCCGATGGAGATGGTGGTCGGTGGTGCCGCCGCGCCCGAGGCGATGATCCGCGCCTACGACACCTTCAACCTCAAGGTGGTTCACGCCTGGGGCATGACCGAGATGAGTCCGCTTGGCACGGTTTCGCGCATCAAGCAGAACCTGGCTGGCAGTGACCCCGACATACTCTACGCCCTGCGAGCCTGCCAGGGTATGCCCATGCCAATGGTAGAGGTGCGGGCGATGAATGAGCATGGCGAGGTACCCTGGGATGGCCATACGATGGGCGAGCTGGAAGTGCGCGGTCCCTGGGTAGCGCAGAGCTACTTTAAGCAGGAGAGCGAGCGCGACAAGTGGAGCGCCGACGGCTGGTTCCGCACCGGCGACGTGGTCACGATTAGCTCTGAAGGCTACGTGAAGATCACCGACCGCACCAAGGATCTGATCAAGTCCGGCGGCGAGTGGATCAGCTCGCTGGATCTGGAGAACCTGCTGATGGGCCATCCCGCCGTGCGCGAGGCCGCCGTGATCGCCGTGACTCACCCGCGCTGGGACGAGCGCCCCCTTGCCGCTATCGTCCTCAAGGAAGGGGCCAGCGTTACGACCGAGGAGTTGCGCGCCTATCTGGAGCCGAAGGTGGCTAAGTTCTGGATCCCCGACGCCTTCGTCTTTGTGGACGAGATCCCGCGCACCTCGACCGGCAAGTTTCTCAAGATGCAGTTGCGCGATAAGTTCAAGGATTGGAACTGGGAGTAGAAAAACCTTGTTGCAGAAGCGCGGGATGGCCCTGCCATCCCGCGCTTTTTTGTTGGCAAGACATGGTTTCAGAGCGGCGGGTTCAATCGGTCATCGGAAGGTGATTCTGGCGTAAAATCAACAAGTTCATAGGTGTCAGCAAGCGAAAGAATACACTGGATTGCGTCAAGCACTATCGAGGAATCAAGGCCCACGGCTTCTGTTAATAGCCATTTATGCATCTCATGACGCGCATACTGCTCGATATGGAGCTTATCTTGTGCAATGAGAATGTACTCTTTGAGTGTTTCAATCGTACGATAATTTTGAAACTTTATCCCACGATCATAGCGTTCAGTTGAGGGGGAGAGAATTTCAATGATAACCGTAGGATTAATAAGGGTATCCCGTTTTGTTACATCCGTAAACTCAGGCTTAGCACACACAATGGTTATATCGGGATAGGTGAACAGTCCTGTTTTCATCACTTTAACGCGCATGTCACTTGGATAAATACGACACCCTCGTCCACGAAGTTGTGTATAGAGGCTCGCATTTACATTGCTTGCAATGAGATTATGTGACTCACTTGCTCCCGACATGGCAAAAACCTCACCAGCATAATACTCGTGTTTGATGATGCTCACACGTTCGCGCTCAAGGTATTCTGTTTCAGTAAGGTATAGCGTTGGTTGTGCAGTCATACATGTCCTCCGCGATGGAACGACGAAAAAATCTGCTTTCCCTATGTATGATTGATGGTTGACGGCTGCTGTCAACCATCAATCATACACTACATTACGAGGTCTGGGGCGCAACCCCAGGGCTATACCTGTTCCAGCGCCTGCCGCAGGTCGGCGATAATATCTTCCGGATTCTCCACACCCACCGAAATCCGTACCATCGCCGGGGTGATGCCCATCTCCATACGCTCCTCAGGGTCAACGTCAGAATGAGTCATGCTGGCGGGATGCTCGACCAGCGACTCGGTGCCGCCCAGGCTCACCGCCAGTTTGATCAGCCGTAAGGCGTTGAGTAGCCGAAACGCCTCAGCCTCGCCGCCGACCACATCAAAGGAGATCATCGCGCCGGGGGCGCTGCACTGGCGATGGTAGATCGCGTGCTGCGGATCGTCGTCGGTCAGGTGACCAAGATAATAGACGCGGATCACCTTGGGGTGATCGGCGAGGAAGTCGGCCACGTAGCGCGCATTCTTCATCTGGCAGGTCATGCGCAGCTTGAGGGTTTCTAGGCTGCGCATGAGCAGGAAGGCGGTATGCGGGCCGGACATGGTGCCGAGAATGGTGCGGAACCCCTTGACCTGGAGGACGAGATCAAGCGGGCCAAGACAGACTCCAGCAATCACATCGCTGTGCCCGCCAATATATTTGGTGGCCGAGTAGAGGACGAGGTCGGCACCGTGTTTGAGGGGTTGCTGCCAGAGCGGGCCGAGGAAGGTGTTATCAACCGCCACGATCACCCGACGCCCGCCGCCGTGGGCGCGAGCCAGACGAGCGCAGGCCGCGATGTCCACCAGGGCATTGGTGGGGTTCGCCGGGGTCTCGACAAAGATCATGGCCAAATGTTCCGCCGCCCCGGAGCGACGGATGATCGTCGTGATCTCCTCCTCGCTCGCACCGGCGGGGAAACCCAGGGCGCGCACGCCGAACTGGGGCAAGATATGTTTAAGAAGGTAGTCGCTTCCGCCGTAGACCGGCTCACTGTGCAACACCACATCGCCAGGGCGCAGGAAGGTGAGCATCGTCGTGCTGATCGCGGCCATACCGCTGGCGAACACCGCCGCCGCCGCCGCATCATCCCAGATCGTCAGCCGATCCTCAAGAATCTCCAGGTCGGGGTTGTTCAGCCGACTGTAGATCAGGCCCATCTCCTCGTTCGGCCCCTGCTTGCGCAGCCCGTAGGCCAACTCGAAGAACGCCTTGCCCTCCTCAGCACTGGCGAAGACAAAGGTGGATGTCTGGAAGACCGGACACTTCACGGCACCCTGCGACAGATCGGGGCGGTAGCCATAGCCCATCATCAGACTCTCGGGATGCAGCGGCTGACCTTCTAGATAGCCTTCTGGCTTACGTGTGTTCATTGCTATCCTCCTTGACATAGCGGCAAGGCACCGTTGCCCTGCGCACACTCATGGTGCGTCTCGCTGTCGCAGATAGCAAGGGGGAGTTGTCTGCCCCTAAACCCGATACGGTGCCAACTCCGCCCCCGCGTCCAATACGTGCTGGAGGACTACCACCCAGAGCAGGGCAACGCTGAGCGGGTAGAGCCATGCGTACCACGCGCCTCTGGCGCGGAGCAGCGCGTGCCACTGCGCCAGCAACGCAGCGGTGAAGGCGACCAGCGCCGGAACGATGGGCAGGAAGAAGCGCGCTTTATCCTCGGCAATCGCCACCAGGGCCACGTAAATCGCACTGTAGATGAGCAGGAGTCCAGGCCGGCGATCTGTGGCCTGCCAGAGACTCATGGCCGCTCCGATCAGCGCCAGCAACCCGATGGGCCAGACAAAGAGCAGATGGATGCTGCGCTGGGCAAACTCCCTGATGTTCTGGAGCCAGTTGCGCACGATTGCGGCGGGATCGTAGGAGAGAACGTACCAGAGTTCTCCGCCGGGCTGATCCTCCGGCACCGCGTCTGATCGCCCGTAGGCGAAGTTCCAGATATTGGTGTACTGGCGGCTATTGATGGGCCGCCCGGTGTCGCGTATCTCGATCATCCATTGCGGTGCGCTGCTCACCACAAACGCTAGAGCGATGATGACGGCTGGGCGGAAGAGCCATGCCATCCACCGGATGCGCGGTGTCTGTCCATCACACAACGATGCGATTTGCGGACAGCACCCAAAGAAAATGGCTGCTGATGCACGGGTATCGGCTATCGGGTCTCGGCTGTCGGCTTTCTTTACATCGGCAAACCGCAGCGGCGCGGCCCAGAGGAGTATCGGGATCATCAACATCATCGCCTGAAATCGGAACAGGTACGCGACTCCCATCGCAAGACCGGCGAGAATTGCCTGCCGCACCGTGATCTGTGGCGACCAGCAGAGCGCCAGGAGCGACAAGGATGCAAAGGCCGCAAAGGGGGCGTCGGTGCTAGCCAGTACACCGTAGGCCACGAAGATCGGCGAGCCAATCAGCAGTATGGCTCCAAGCCAGGCATAGCGCCGCCCAACCATACGCCAGACCAGAGCAACCGTGGCGATGGCGCTGATCAGTGTGGATACCAGGCCAGTGATTCGCCCGTACAGAATATCGTGATCGCCCGCCAATTGGCCAAGCCAGAGGATGAGTGGAAAGCCAAAGGGGTAATAGTTGTGGACGCGGAAAATCCGCTCCCACGAGCCGCCATGATTCAGGTGCCACCCATAATCAGGGCCGGTGACATTCGCGCCAATAGAGAGACTCGCGATCAACCAGCCGAGCATGCCGCCGACGCTGAGGATTGCCAACCCGACCATCAGCGGCGACTGTTCGGCCCAGCGGGCCAGCACCAAACTCCAGAGCCCTGCGGCCACCATCCAGGGCAGCCAGGTCAATGGCAGCCAGGTGGCGATAAAGGCTACCGGCGGGTTCCATACGAGGAACTGGTAGATCCAGGGGAGCAGGACCGCCGCAGCGGTGAGCGCCAGTATCCGCCGGACGGAGCGGGGGCGCACCAGTGCGGCCAAAGCGCCGATGCTGAATCCAACCAGCATGAACGGGATGATGGGCGGCGAATCGTCCCGCAGCGAGCGCACCTGGATCTCGCTCACCACAACCCCGAGCAGGCGAATATCATCCGACATGGCAAGTCGGCGTGGCGTGGAGATCAGCGTGATCTCGCGTGCGCCAGGGTTATGCACCCCACTGGTGGGGCAGGTATCTGGCCAAAGAATACGGTAGGTGTGGAAACCGGGCTGCACCAGGAAGCTGGCCAACGGACACTGAAGTTCCTGAATGGTGAGATCTTCCGGCTCTTGCCTGCCGGAGTCAACTGTCACCGAGAGCAGGGAGACGGAACGGGTGCGCGGGATCTGCACCAGCCCAACCCCGTTGGTCCAGCGAAAGGGGCGACCTGTAGGCGTCATCTCTTTAGCATAGAATCCGCCCCCCAGGGCCATCGAGTCAGCACCGCCGACGCTGATCTGCATGCGCCAGGGCTGACTCAACAGCAACGCGCTCAGTGCGCTGGCGATACCGATCAGCAGCAGCGCCAGCACACCTTCAACGGCCCAATGAGGCGCTGCGGCACCGTGAGGCCACAGGCGGCGGATGATACGGGGAAACATAGAGTAAACCTAACCCTACACCTTCACCGCCACCCGCGCCCGCGCCTTCTGCCTGCTGATCACCCCGCCCTCTAGGGAATAGATTGCCAGGGCCAGCCAGACTAGGCCGAAGCCGATCATCCGCTGCGGCGTGACCGTCTCACCAAACACGGTGATGCCGAGGATGAACTGGATCGTTGGCGCGATATACTGGAGAATACCGAGCAGCACCATCGTGATCTGGCGGGCACCGGAGGCGAAGAGCAGCAGGGGGACGGCGGTGACGATCCCAGAGATAGCGAGCAGAAGCGTGGTGGATAGCCCGGCGCGAATGAACGCCCCGCCGCCGGACGCCCCAATGAAGAGGAGATAGGCCAGGGCCGGCAGCGCCGCGATAATCGTCTCCAGGGTTAGACCCTCCAGCGAACCGAGGGACGCCGTCTTACGCAGCAGACCGTAGCACCCGAAGCTGACGGCCAGGGCCAGAGCGATCCAGGGCGGCGAGCCGTAGAGGATGCTGAGGTAGAGGACACCGGCGAAGGCCACGCCGAGCGCGACCATCTGGCCAGGGCGGAGCCGCTCGCGCAGGAAGAGCATGCCGAAGACGACATTTACGAGCGGGTTGATAAAATAGCCCAGGCTCGTCTCCACCACATACCCGGCGTTGACCGCCCAGATATAGATGAACCAGTTGGCGGTGAGCAGGACAGCCGAAAGCGTAAAAGTGAGCAGGACGCGCCGGTTATGCAGAGCAGCCCCGAGGGCGGGCATACGACCCGTGACGGCGGTGAGCAGCAATGTGACAACCAGCGCCCAGACGATGCGGTGGGCGAGGATCTCGGTGGCGGGCACGTTTTTGAGAGCGTGCCAGAAAAGCGGTAGCAGACCCCAGATCACATAGGAGACTGCGGCGTAAGACATTCCCTTGCGCATGACGGTGATAGTCCTTAAAACCCGCGAGAAAGAACAAAGGTTGATTATACTCCTGAAAGGACGCGATGTGCGAGGGCGACAGATGCTCAACATGTTTGCGGTGGCGATTGGCGCAGCCCTGGGGGCCAACCTGCGCTACCTGATCTCTACCTGGGTGGCGCAGCGCGTCGGCAGCGGATTCCCCTACGGCACCCTGCTGATCAATGTCACGGGCTGTCTGGTGATCGGCGTTGTCCTGACCCTGGCCGCGACGAAGTTCACGCTCAGTGAGCCGCTACGGCTACTGATCGTCACCGGGATCCTGGGCGGCTACACCACATTTTCGAGCTTTGGCTATGAGGCATTCGCGCTGATCGGGAGCGGCAACATCGAGGAAGCAATCCTCTACATGACCAGCAGCCTCGCCCTGGGACTCGGCGCGGTCTTCCTTGGATCGCTGCTGGTGCGGGTCGTTTGGGGATGATTGACAGCCCGCACGCCTTAGGCTATACTCAGCCCGCCATGTTAACGGAAACTTAATACTGTCAGCAAGCGGCGCAGCTTTGGGAGGTGTTCCTTATTTCTCAACCCCGCTGCCACGTGCGATATTTCTGCGCGGGAGGTGACGGAGGGTTCCGTTGCCTCTCGCGTATTGTTATTCCCGGTTATGTACAGATTTCCCCAGAGGAGTGTTATGACGCGAGCATTCAAACGCTGGCCCGCCCTGCTGGTTCTGACCACGCTTCTTGCCGCCTGTGGCGGCGCGCCAGCCAGCAAGCCGACCACCGCCCCCGCCGCCACCGTCCCCGTCGCCACTGCTGCCCCGGCAGCTACTGCTGCCTCGGCAGCCACTGTCCCCGCTGCCACTGCCGCGATCACGGCCACCGCCGCAATCACGACCACCGCCGCAATCACGGCCACCGCCGCGATCACGACCACTGCCACGATCACGGCCACCGCCGCGATCACGGCCACCGCTGCCACCACCGACAAGGCATACGTTTTTGGCATGGTGCTGGTCGGTCCAATCAATGACGGCGGATGGAACCAGGCCCAGTACGAGGGTATGAAATACGTCGAGGCGCGCATCCCCGGCTCGAAGTTTATCTATGTGGATAAGGTCAACCCGGCAGACCGGCCCAACACCAAGGTTGAGCAGGCAATTGACGAACTGATCACCCAGGGTGCCGCATTCGTCGTCACCAACTCAGCCGACTTCGGTGACGGCACGACTATCGCCGCAAAGGCCAATCCCAAAGTCTTCTTCATCCACGCCTCGGGCGACGCCGTCCTCTCCGGCAAGGCTCCGGCCAATGTCGGGAACATCATGGGGCGCATGGAATATGGCAAGATGATCGCGGGCTGCGCTGCCGCGCTCCAGACCGCCACCGGCAAGATTTCGTACCTCGGGCCGCTGATCGACTCTGAGACTCGCCGCCTGGTGAACGCGGCTTTCCTCGGGGCCAAGCACTGCTGGACGGACGTGCGCGGCAAGCCCGCCGACCAGCTTTCGTTCAAGGTTACCTGGATCGGCTTCTGGTCCAACATCCCCGGCGTCACCCTCGACCCGACCCAGGTTGCCAATGACTTCATCAATGGCGGCAGCGACGTAATCATCTCCGGCATTGACACCACCGAGGCGATTGTCGAGGCCAGCAAGGCAACCAAGGCTGGCAAGAAGATCTACGCTATTCCCTACGACTTCAAGGGCGCCTGCGAGCAGGCTGCTGATGTCTGCCTGGGCGTGCCCTACTTCAACTGGGGGCCGTCCTACCTCAAGGTTATCAGCGACGCGAAGTCTGGCACGTTTACGCAGAGCTGGAACTGGATCGCCCCCGACTGGACAAACATCAACAATCCCGACACCAGCATCGTGGGCTTTGAGAAGGGTGCCGCCCTTAGCACCGAGAACCAGGCCAAGCTTGACGAGTTTATCAAGAAGTTGGCCGACGGCAGCCTGAACCTCTACACCGGCCCGCTCAGCTACCAGGACGGCAAGCCCTTTGTGGCCGCCGGGGCCACCGCCGACGACAAGACCGTCTGGTACACCGCGCAGTTGCTCAAGGGCGTGGAAGGCCAGAGTGCGCCGTAGTCTCTCTAAAAATGAGTGAACTTCCTATGGTGAAATTGCCAGCTTCGCTGGCAATTTCACCATAGGAAAGGTTTTAGGGCGGCATCTGGTATGGAAGTCAGTGTCCACAACCTGACCAAGACTTTTGGCACGCTGCGGGCGAACGACGGCGTTAGCCTTCGCTTTGCCGGGGGGCAGATCCACGGTGTGCTGGGCGAGAATGGAGCCGGGAAGAGTACGCTGATGAAGCTGCTCTCCGGCTTTTTGCGTCCCGACAGTGGTGAGATCCTGCTCGATACCAAACCCGTCGCTCTTGGTGAGCCGGGTGCCGCCCTGCGTGCGGGCGTTGGCATGGTGCATCAGGAGCCGCTCGACGTACCCGGTTTTAACGCCCTGGAGAACCTGCTCTGCGCCGCGCCGCGCTGGGCCCTGCCGACCCGCACCGAGGCCCGCAATACGCTGATCGTCCTTGCCGGTCGCCTGGGATTCAGCATCACCCCCGATGACCCTATCTCTGCCCTGACGGTCGGTCAACGCCAGCAATTGGAGATCATTCGCCTGCTCGCCTGTGGTGCCCGCACCCTCATCCTCGACGAGCCAACCACCGGGATTACTGCGGCCCAGGCTCGGTCGCTCTTCGTGGCCCTGCGCCATCTCGCTGATGAGGGCAACACGATCCTCTTTGTCTCGCATAAGCTGGACGAGGTGGCCGCGATCTGCAACACGGTGAGCGTGCTGCGATCTGGGCAGGTGGTGGGCGAGGGTCAGATGCCGATGCCCCAACCCCAAGAGCGCCTCCTAAAAATGATGTTTGGCAGCGGGGTTGATCACGTCCCGTCTCCCGCCTCCCGCCTCCTGCCTCCCGCCTCCTGCCTCCCGCCTCCTGCCTCCCGCCTCCTGCCTCCCGCCTCCTGCCTCCCGCCTCCTGCCTCCCGCCTCCCGTCTCCTGCCCCCTCCCCACTGGCATGGCAGCTTGAAGGGATCGCCGCCCGCGAGGGCAACCTGACCCTCACGGGGCTGAATCTCGACATCCCCGCTGGCGTGGTGGTGGGGCTGGCCGGGCTGGAGGGTAGCGGTCAGAAGATCCTGCTGCGCCTGCTCTGCGGTCATCTGCGCCCGAGTTCCGGGAGGCTGCGTCTGGCCGGTGCCGATATGGCGAACACAACGCCAGCCACCTTCCGCCAGGGCGGTGTCGAATACCTGCCCGCCGACCGGCTGATTGAGGGTCTCGTCGGCCCGCTCACCCTCACCGAACACTTCGCCCTGCTCCAATCCGACGGGGCGATCATCAACCGGAATGTCGCCGAGGCTAAAGCCCGCGACGCGATCACCGGCTACAACATCAAAGCCACGCCGGATAGCACGATTCAATCGCTCTCTGGCGGCAACCAGCAGCGGGCGATGCTGGCGATGATCCCCGACACCACCCGTGCCCTCGTCTGTGAGCAGCCCACCCGTGGCCTGGACGTGGCCTCGGCGCGGGCGATCTGGGGCCGACTGATGGCCCGCCGTGATGCGGGCTGCGCCCTGGTGTTCGCCACTGCCGACCTCGACGAGATCCTTGATTACAGCGACTATGTGCTGGTCTTCTTCGCCGGAAGAATCTCGCAGTTGATTCCACGGGCCGAACTGAGTGCGTCCCGGTTGGCCGAGCTGATCGGCGGGGTTGGTTTTGAGTCCGCCGATGGAGTGGCAAAGGCGAATCTGCAATGATCTCACGCGACCAAGCCACGCGCCGATCTACGCTCATTATCGCCGCCCTGGCCCTCGTCGGCGCGCTGATCTTCACCAGCCTGGTGCTGCTGAGTAGCCATGTGCCGCCTCTGGCTGCCTACAAACTCATCTTCCTGGGTGCCTTCTCCACGCCCACCCGGATCAGCGACATGGTGATGCTGGCATCCCCGCTGCTGCTCTGCTCCTGCGGGCTGACCCTCACCTTCGCTGCGGGGCTGTACAACCTGGGGATTGAGGGGCAGGTGGCGCTGGGTGCGGTGGCGGCCATGATCCCGCTGCGCCTGCTGCCCAACCTGCCGCCGCCGCTACTCTGGGCACTGGCGTTCGCCTTCGGCGCGGCGGGCGGGGCTCTGTGGGCGATGCTAGTGGCGGGCCTACGTATCAAACTCCAGGTTAACGAGATCTTCGCCGGACTCGGGCTGAACTTCCTGGCCAGCGGGATCGCCCTTTACCTCGTCCTCGGGCCGTGGCGTCGCCTCGGTCAGGCGTCGTCCTCAGGTACCGAGCCTCTGCCCGCCGATGTTTGGCTGCCGACTCTGGGTACATTGCGGGTGGCCCCAGCCGCACCCGTGATCGCCTTGATCATCCTGGCGCTAATCTGGGTTGCGGTGACGCGCACGCGCTGGGGGCTAGAACTGCGGGCCGTCGGGCTGAATCCCCAGGCAGCGGGACGCATGGGTATTCCGGCAGCCCGACGGTTGGCCGAGTCTCTGGCGGCATGCGGGGCGCTGGCCGGTATCGCCGGGGCCATTCAGATACTCGCGGTATTCCACCAACTCATCCCGAGCATCTCCAGCGGGATGGGGCTGCTGGCCCTGCTGGTCGTGCTGCTGGTGCAGGCGAGTCCGATCTGGGTACTACCCATCGCCGCCGCGTTCGCGATCTTTACAACGGGCAGCCTCCAGATGTCGGTGGCCCTCGGTGCCGACAGCAGCATCGCCGGGGTTCTCCAGGGTGCCCTGGTGCTCTTCGCGCTGCTGGCGAGAGGACTCAGCGGCAGACGCTAGGAACACGTGATGCAGCAGACACTGATCAACCTTGCCGCCATCCTGTCCACCGCCGCTCCGCTGATTTTCGCCACGATGGGCGAGACGATCAGCGAGCGCGCTGGTGTGGTCAATCTCTCGCTCGACGGCAGTATGCTTATGGCGGCTATGGTTGGGTTCGCCGTGGCTAGCGTCAGCGGTAGCCTTATTCTTGGCTTCGCCGCTGCTGCCCTGGTCGGAGCCATGATCGCCCTCATCCTCGGCATCCTCAGCCTCAGCCTGGGCCAATCACAGACAGCGGTGGGATTCGTGCTGGCCCTACTCTGCACCGACCTCTCATCGTTCCTGGGCGCGCCCTATGTGCGCAAGCCGGGGCCAGCGGTGCCCCACGCGCATGTGCCGGGGCTATCCGACATCCCGATCTTCGGGCCGCTGCTCTTCAGCCACGACCTGCTGATCTACGCGAGTTTCCTGCTGCTGCCAGCCGTCTGGTGGTTCCTCTACCACACCCGCGCCGGCCTGGTGCTGCGCGCCCTCGGCGAGCGCCCGCAGACAGCCTACGCCCGTGGGGTGCCGGTCATCCGCCTGCGCTACCTCTACCTGCTGATCGGTGGGGCGCTGGTGGGCATCGCCGGGGCGGCCTACTCGCTCGATCTGAAGCAGGGCTGGAGCTACCGCCACACCTTCGGCACCGGCTGGATCGCCCTAGCAATCGTGATCTTCGGCGGCTGGCATCCCTGGCGAGTTGCCATTGGCTGCTACCTCTTCGCCGCCCTCCAATCCCTCGCCTCACAATCCCAGAGCGTGATCCCCAGCATGCCCACCCAAGTCTTCCAGGTGGCTCCCTTCGTGCTGATGATCGTCGTCCTGGCGCTGATCAACCTGCTCGCCAACCCGGCCACGAGACATCGCCTCGCCACGTTGCCCAAACCCCTGCGCCGCCCTGCCGAACGTTTTGTGCGCTGGCTCGCCACCCCGGCCCCCGCCGCCCTCGGGCAACCCTTTCAGCGACCGTGATAGGGTAGCGCGGGCATCCTGCCCGCATCCGGGCAAGCGCGGGCAGGATGCCTGCGCTACCCGTTTTTCGCATCAGACAAGGTTCGCAGATACTT
>CAIXLU010000302.1 GCA_903920315.1 uncultured Oscillochloris sp. | reverse complement strand
AATACACGAATGTCTGCACAATGGGATATTCGCGCATTCGCGGGCCATTCGCGGTCGGCAGGAGCCTGACGGGGGGGGGCGCACGGCGCGGTTGGCAAAGCCCACCCCGCCCAGCCGACCACGAAGGCCACCACGAATGCACGAGTGTCTGCACAATGGGATATTCGCGCATTCGCGGGCCATTCGCGGTCGGCAGGAGCCTGACGGGGGGGGGCATCATGATTGAGCAGCGCGGGCCAAAGGGATGACACACCCCTTCATCTACCCAAACGTCACCGATGAACTCCTTGATGATCTCGTCACACGGATCATGTCGGTTGGGAATCCACTCAAAGTGGTTCTCTTCGGCTCGCGTGCCCGTGGCGATTCGCGACCCGACAGCGATCTCGACATCCTGATCATCGAAGAGTCGGATGCGCCGCGCTATCGGCGTGCGCCCAGCTACTTGCGTGCGCTCGTCGGGCTATTCCCGGCAAAAGATGTCGTCGTCTGGACACCTGCGGAAATCGCAGAGTGGGCCACCGTACCAAATGCGTTTATCACGCTGGCATTACACGAGGGGAGAGTGCTGTATGAGCGACCCGGCTGATCTCGCACCTGAAACGCACCCATGAGCATCGCAACCTTCATCCAAACCCACATCCTCCTCCCACGCCTCCAAACAACCGGCGTTCTGGTGGTCTACGACCCCGAGCGGCGCTACCGTGAGTTGTGCCTGGAATTGGCCACGGAGACGCTCTCGGTGGTGAACGCCTCCGAAAGCAGCATCGAAAGCCGCGAGGTGGCGCTGTCCGCGCTCCAGATGCTTGGCGTACCGGGCAGTTCGCTGACGGGCCTGCTGGTTTACGTGCCTACGGCCCGACCCCTGACCGATGAGGCGTGCCAGCGCGATCCCTTCGCGCTCTACGGCGTGGCCGGTCGAATCTTTCCCGAGGGCGACGGCGACACCTACCTGAGCCTCTGCCTGCGCGCCCGCGCCGACCACAGCACTGAGATCCGCCGTATCTTCGACCAGAACCCCAACCCGCCCTTCGCCGTGATTGACGCGGTTGGCGGCGGCGCAGGCTGGCCGAACCTCCAGACCGCCCTCGGCGTTGAGTCGGCCCGCGAAATCCTCGCCGCGCTTCTGGCTCCCACGGATTCGCAACAGGCGGCCCTCAAACATCAGGACGCATGGGCTGTAGAGGTCAAGGAACTGCTCCCCCGCGCCCTCGGCCACACACTCGTGACCCGCGCCAAAAGCTGGTCGCCGATTGCCGATGAACTCTGGCGCTTCCTGCTTTTCAGTGAGTTTGCCTTTGACCTGCCGGTGGATCTGCCCGCCAGTCTCGCCAATGTCCCCCGCGCCCCGGCGGAAGCCCGCCCGCTGGTGGAAGATCTCTGCGAGCGGCTACGCAACGACCGGCGCACCCAGCCGCGCTATATCGAGCGGGCCGAGGAGATCGAGGCTGCGCTGGGACTGCGGGTGGCCTGCGCACAGATCACGGATTTGGGCGAGCGCGACACCTTTCCCTTCGAGGAGCGCACCTTCTTCGCCCAGGCCGTGGATGCCCTCAAACGCGATAATACCGACCGTCTGCGTGGCCTACTGGCCCGGCACAGCCGCTCGGTCTGGGTCGGTCGTGGCGAGAACCAGGCCCAGTGGCATCTGCTTCAGGCTGCCGCCCGGCTGATCGAAGCCTGCGACGACACCGAGCGCCAGGTACCTGACCACAGCCGCAGCCAGGATGCGCTGCTCGACTTCTACCTTTCCACCGTGCGTGAGGTAGACCGACTCCAACGCGAGATGGAGCAGGCATCCGGCGACTACATGGACACCGACGGGCAGATGGACGCGGTGGTCGGTCTGGCCCGCAGTACCTACCAGAAGCTGGCGAACCGGGTGCAGAACCTCTTCCTGCGTCACCTGGAGAAAGTCGGCTGGACACCTGCGGGTCGGCTGGCCAACGCCGACGTATTTGACCGGGTGGTTGCCCCGCTGCTCCAGGAGAGCGGGCGGCGCGTGGCCCTGCTCCTCATTGACGCCCTGCGCTACGAACTGGGCGTGGAACTCCAGCACCAACTCGCCGAAAGCAGCCCCACCGAGCTCCAGGCCGCCTTCGCGCACCTCCCCAGCGTGACGCCCGTGGGCATGGCCAGCCTGCTCCCCGGTGCCGGTCAGCACCTCCGCCTCACACGCACGGACGGCGGGATGGGTGTGGTTCTTGGCGACCAGGCGCTCACCACGGTGAGCCAGCGCATGGACGTGCTGCGTAAACGCTACGGCCAGCGATTCCACGAATTGGCCTTGAACGACTTTGTTAAGAGCAAGCCGAATCTGCCCGCGACGGTGGAACTCCTGGTGCTGCGCAGTAACGAACTGGACAGTAACTTCGAGGCGAACCCGGAGGCCGCGCCGAGCCTGATCAGCCGCACCTTTCAGCAGATAGCCGGTGCCATCCACAAGCTGCGCGGGCTAGGTTTTCAGGACGCGATCATCGTCACCGACCACGGCTTCTACCTGAACAGCGCCGCCCGTGCGGGCGATGTCTGCGCAAAACCACCGGGCAACTGGATTACGATCCACGAGCGCATCCTGCTCGGCAGCGGGGCGAGCGACGCCCACAGCCTGGTACTCCCGGCGGATACGCTGGGCATTAAGGGTGATTTTGATCAGGTAGCCCTGCCCCGTGCGCTGGTGGCCTACCGGGCCGGGCAGTCCTACTTCCACGGCGGAGCCTCACTCCAAGAAACCATCGTGCCCGTGATCAGCGTGCGTATCCAGCCCATCGCACCGACGCTGAGCAAGGTGCCCACGGTGACGCTCACCTACAAGCGCGGGGCGCGGCGCATCACCACCCGGCTGCCCGTCGTTGAGATCGTTGTTGACCAGGGCGACCTCTTCTCACAGGGCGAGCCAATCGAGATCCTGCTGGAAGCTCAGGATCGCAAAGGTGCCGTCGTGGGCGAGGCCCGGCCCGGTGGCCCGGTCAACCCGGCCACCAAGATCGTCAGCGTCACGCCCGGCGAGACCGTGGCGGTCACGCTGAAGATGAGCATGGAGTACGAGGGCGCATTCACCGTCAAAGCCCTCGACCCGACCACGATGACCATCTACAGCAAGCTCGATCTCGAGACGGATTATACAGTGTAGTGAAAAGCTCTATGGACACCCTCGACACGCAGTTGCTCGCGACCTTCGACGGCAAGGTGGTGCGCAAAGACCTCCTGCACCGCATCAAGAAGGGTACCAACGTCCCGACCTTTGTGCTGGAGTTTCTGCTGGCCCGTTACTGCGCCAGTGACGATCCCGCCGAGATTGACGTGGGGATGGAGGCCGTGGTGGCCACCCTCCAGGACAACTACGTCAAGCCGGACGAGGCCAACGCGGCGCAGTCGAAGGTGGCGACCAAGGGCAAGCACCGCTTCATTGATAAGGTGCATGTGCGCTATGTCGAGAAGGAGCGCCGCCACTGGGCGGCCCTGGAGAACTTCAATTCCCAGCGCATCGCCGTCGCGGAGCGCTTCTACCGCGACAATAACCGCCTGCTGGAGGGCGGCATCTGGGCCGAGGTAACTCTGGCCTACAACGAGATTGACGACGACGACTACGCCTTCTACATCGAAGAACTGCGGCCCATCCAGCTCAGCCGTTTCGACTTCGCGGGCTACGTTGAGGGCCGGAAGCGCTTCACCCGTGACGAGTGGCGAGACGCCGTGATGCGCTCCGTGGGATTGGAACCGTCCAAGCTCACCCCGCGCCAGAAATTGCACTACGTCGCCCGCCTCGCTCCGCTGGTCGAGCCGAACTTCAACTTTATCGAACTGGGGCCACGCGGTACCGGGAAATCCTACTTCTTCAGCGAGTTCTCGCCCTACGCCACCCTGGTCAGCGGCGGACAGGCCACCAAGGCGACCTTGTTCTACAACAACGCCCGCAAGCGCATCGGTCTCGTGGGCTTCTGGGACACCGTAGCCTTCGACGAGGTTGGCGGGATTACGATCAACGACCCCGACACGCTCCAGATCATGAAGGACTTCATGGCCAACGGACGTTTCTCGCGGGGGGTCGAGGTCATCGCCGACGCCAGCCTGGCCTTCGTCGGTAACATTGACCAGTCGGTTGATCAGATCGTCAATTCACCGGAACACGATCTCTTTCTGCCCCTGGCCAAAGAATTTGACCTCGCCATCCTCGACCGCTTTGCCTGCTACCTACCGGGCTGGGAGATGCCGAAGAACAGCAGCGAGTACCTGACCAGCGCCTACGGCTTCATCACCGATTATCTGGCCGAAGCGTTCCACCACCAGTTCGCGCATACTAACCGCTACGAAGAGGTAAGTCGTCGCATTCGGCTGGGCACAGCGGTGGAAGGGCGCGACGAAAAAGGCATCAAGAAGACGGTCGCGGCCTTCCTGAAGATACTGCACCCAGATGGGCCACCCAGCGACAGCGAGTTTGAGGAGTACGTGGTCTACGCCGTTGAGTGCCGACGGCGGATCAAGGAGCAGATGAACAAGCGCAAACCCGACGACGAGTTTGCGCGGATTGATCTCTCCTACTACGCCGCTGATGGCCGCGAGGTGGTCGTCTTCTGCCCCGAGTCGCGCAGCGCCCAGGCAACCCAGGAGCCGACCCGGCACGTGCTCGGTGAGCGGGGCAAGCGGGCCACCGCCAAGAGCGAGCGTGATGTCCCGGTCATCAGTGCGCCGATCACCCCGCCGCCGCCCGCGCCCGTGGCGATCCTCCCGCCACTACCGCGTGAGCCAGAACTGAAGGAACAGCACTACACGATCTTCTACGGTGCCACCGGCTATAGCTACGAGGCAATCTTCAGCCCCTACTTCACAGGCGCAACAACGGTGGTGGTGGAAGACTCCTATATCCGCATGACCCATCAGATCCAAAACCTCGTGCGCTTCTGCGAGGTGGTGCTGGCCTCCTCCGCCATCCGGAAAATTACCCTGATCACGGGCTACGACGACGAGGCGCAGCGAGCCGAAGCTCAGAGTAAGCTCGCGGATCTCCAGCAGAGCCTGCTCGAACAGGACATCGTGCTGGAGATTACCTTCAGCGCCACCCTGCACGACCGCGAAATCCGCCTGGACAACGGCTGGGTGATCAAGATCGGTCGCGGCCTCGACTTCTACCAGAAACCCGATAGCTGGTTCTCCATCGGAGCCAACGACCTCGCGCTGCGCAAATGCCTGGAGACGAAGGTGGATATTTTTCGGGGGTAATGGTGTGGGAACGTATCATGGGCCTGCGTGACATGAGAGCAGAAAACGCACTAAGGGGAATTTTGCAGATCCCCAATAGAGCAAAATATAAGGGTGTCGCCATCGTACAGTCAGCTCATCTCCCCAATTATTCCATCCCTGACTGCGGGGCCAGAAAAGGAGCACAGGGCAGGAGAATACACATTCTCCTGCCCTGTGAGCGAGAATACCCCTGACAATGGCCCATAGACGGTGTGGGATGCCCGCAGAAAAGCGCACGAGAAAAGGATGTCTGCCCATGCGCCTGATCGCGTTGCTCTTCCTGCTGCTGATGGTGGTCGCCTGTCGTACGGATGTCGCGCCATCTGCAGCCATGTCCACTGCCGCTCCTGCGGTTGCTCCCACCCAGGTGGTGGTTGCTCCTCGTGCTACGCATGCCCCACCCAGCCCTACGCCGCTGCCGCGCCTCTGGCCGGAGGCTCTCTTTCAGAGCCTGCGAGATGCGGGAAAGCCGGTCGAGTTCGTGGTGTATCCGGGTCAGCCACACTCCTTCAACGCGGCGGGGAACGCCGCGTATCTCCCGGCGATGCGCGACTTCTTCCGCGCCGCACAGGGGGACTGAGTCTGCATGCCACGCGAGTGGGTGGTTCGCCACGAGGCAGACGGGCAGGCGACGTCGGGGTCTGCGGAACAGTGGAACAGAAAACGCAATAGGTGGGGCGATGCTATCGGTATTGACAACCACCGCACACCGTGCCATCGTATACCCACCGCCGCATCCGTGGCCTTCATCCCCCGTCGTGCGTCCGGCACGCTGCGTCGGTTGGGTGGGTATGTCGCGAGGTGTGCCATGGCTATTAGTCGTACCCTCATGTGCCTGTCGCTCCTGCTCATCGTCGGCGGCGCTGCGCCCGCAGCGGTGTTCCCCGCCGCACCGCCAAATCGATCCGCCTGCTCCTCGGTTGGCAGTCTGGCCGCGTGTGCCACAATGGCGCCACCGCGCTCGATCGCGCCGCTGGCAACGCCGCCGATCATCGCCCTCTGGGGCGGTGCCCGACATTCGCTTGTACTCACGGCAGATGGCACGGTCTGGGATTGGGGCTTGAATCACTGCGGCCTCGCAACGAGTAGCTGTGGTATGCTCGGCGATGGGACGCTGCTTGACCGGCATGTGCCGAATGGCTCGACGGATTGGGGGGGCTCCTCTCGGCATACGGCTACGAGAGGATAGAGGAGGTAGGCTATGGCGATCCGATATGGCCTGATTCTCTGGTCGCTGGCGATCATCATGGTCGTCTCCGCACCTGTCGCCGCTCAACCACCCCAGAACGACCAGCATGGAGGAGCGAACACACCTGCGCTCGCTGGGGTGATCGACATCTGGGGGGGTGGGAGTGAATCCATCGCGCTCATGGCGGATGGCACGGTGTGGACGTGGGGATGGAACGGATATGGCATCCTGGGGAATGGCCATGGCTTAAGCATGATGGATCCCAGTACCGTGTACGATAGCGCCGTGCCATTTCAGGTGCTGGGGCCGGGCGGCAGCGGTCATTTGAGTGGAATCACGGCCATTGCGGGTGGCGAACATCACAATGTCGCGCTGGATGCGAACGGCGACGTGTGGGCCTGGGGCTGGAACTATTTCGGGCAACTAGGCAATAGCATCGTCTGTCCAGGTGCATTCAATACGGCAATCTATGCCACCGATTGCGAGAGTACGACGCCGTCCAAGATTCCTGGTCTGGTGAACGTTGCCGCGATTGCCGCCCGAGGTTATCACACCCTCGCGCTCAAGAAAGATGGAACGGTTTGGGCGTGGGGCTATAACGCCAATGGACGCTTAGGCGATGGGACGACCACAGATCAACACAGCCCCGTGCAGATAGCTGGCTTGACGGGACATGGGGGGGTCAGCGCCCTGAGCGGCGGCGGGGATGTCAGTGTGGCCGTGATGGCCGATCATACGCTGCTCGCCTGGGGGCGCAACCTGAATGGCCAAGTGGGCAATGGCATCGCGGATCCGAACGATATCGGACAATGGACGCCGGTCGCGGTAAGCCAGTCAACAGGGTTAACCAACGTGGTGCAGGTGGCCACCGGCTGGTCACACGTGGTTGCGCTGGCATCTGACGGCACCGTATGGACATGGGGTGCCAATGACCTGGGGGAATTGGGGAATGGTACGACAACGAGTAGCAATGTGCCAATCCAGGTCAGCGGGCTGAACCATGTCACCGGCGTTTCGGCGGGAGACGGTTCAACGGTAGTGGTAAAAGATGACGGGACAGTCTGGGCGTGGGGCACGTTACGCACCGAAAGCGGCGGCAACCCGTCGGCAAATTACGCATATGGCCCAACACCCGTCCAGGTCGCAGGGGTTGATCATGTGCGTGTCGTACGCGCCCGCGACTGGCATGTCTTGGCAATCACGACGGACAACACGGTCTGGGCGTGGGGTTGGAATCTGAAAGGGCAATGTGGCAGAGGAACGGTGGGCGGGAATACGACGACACCCACACAGGTACTGTTCGCATCCGTGCCGTTGAAATTCAGCACCTTTTTGCCCTACATCCAACACACGTAGGCAGGGTCTCGCGCCTCAACAACGCGAATGCAGAACTGAAATGTGTGCCGCCGGGAGTCCCACCGACAGCACCAAGTGACGCCCATACCGAGGATCCATGCACCTCACCGCCGATGTCTCCGAATAGCCCCGCACATACCTGCGGAATGCGACCACGGTGAGAGTGTGGGTCGTCAGGTAAAGATGCGTGCGTCGGTTGAGAACGTTGAAAGACACGAGGGCATATGACGGATACACCGAGGGAACCAGACAATCGAGAGCATCCCGATCAGGGGGAGTTCCCGCACTCGCAGGCGGATACCCCCGTCCGCACCGACGACGGGGAACCGTCACGTCTT
>CAIXLU010000301.1 GCA_903920315.1 uncultured Oscillochloris sp. | reverse complement strand
GGAGGATCGCTTTGTGGTCGTGCAGGCCAACGCTGCGATTGATGAGCATAACCGCTTCGCGAGCGCGGTGGTGGCATGTCGTTTCGGTGAGGATTTCGTCACCGAGCGGATTGACCGCGTAGACTATATGGACGTATCGCCCAAGCAGGTGGTCAGCGTCTCGACGGCGCTCATCCCCTTCCTTGAGCACGACGACGCCAACCGTGCCTTGATGGGATCGAACATGCAGCGGCAAGCGGTGCCCCTGCTCCGCCCCGACGCGCCGATTGTCGGCACCGGGATGGAGGATCGCGCCGCCCGCGATAGCGGCCAGGTGGTGGTGGCTCGCAAGAACGGCACCGTGGTTAGCGCCACTGGCGACAAGATTATTGTTGAAGAGGATGACGGCTACGAGCGCGAGTATCTGCTGCGCAAGTTTATGCGCAGTAACCAGGATACCTGCATCAACCAGCGCCCGAACGTGCTGCGCGGTCAGCAGGTGCGGGACGGTGAGGTGATCGCCGATAGCTCCAGCACCGACTTCGGCGAACTGGCCCTCGGACAGAATATCCTTGTAGCGTATATGCCTTGGGAGGGCGGTAACTTCGAGGACGCCATTCTGGTCTCTGAGCGCCTGGTACGCGAGGATATTTTTACCTCGATCCATATTGAGAAGTATGAGGTTGAGGCCCGCGACACCAAGCTCGGCCCCGAGGAGATCACCCGCGACATCCCCAATGTTGGCCAGGATAGCCTGCGCAACCTTGATGAGCACGGGATTATCTACGTGGGTGCGGAGGTGCAGCCGAACGATATTCTGGTGGGCAAGATCACGCCCAAGGGCGAGACCGACCTGACTGCAGAGGAACGTCTGCTGCGGGCGATCTTCGGCGAGAAGGCCCGCGAGGTGAAGGATAGTTCGCTGCGGGTGCCCAACGGCGTGCGTGGCAAGGTGATTGATGTGAAGGTCTTCTCGCGCAGCGAGGGGGCCGAACTGCCGGTCGGGGTTAACCAGACCGTGCGCGTACTGCTGTGTCAGAAGCGCAAAATCAGCCCCGGCGATAAGATGGCCGGACGCCACGGCAATAAGGGTGTGGTCTCGCGGGTGCTACCGATTGAGGATATGCCCTTCCTGCCCGATGGTCGCCCGGTGGACATTATCCTCAACCCCATCGGCGTTCCTTCGCGTATGAACATCGGCCAGATCTTAGAGACGCACCTGGGCTGGGCTGCCGCCCGCCTCGGCTTCCGCGTGGCCACCCCGGTCTTTGACGGGGCCAGCGAGGAGCAGATCAAGGATCACCTGATCCGGGCCGGTCTTCCCGGCGACGGCAAGGTGACGCTCTACGACGGGCGCAGTGGCACGCCGTTCCACCACCCGGTGACGGTAGGCTACGCCTATATGCTCAAGCTGGCTCACTTGGTCGAGGATAAGATCCACGCCCGATCAACCGGCCCCTACAGCCTGGTGACACAGCAACCCCTCGGTGGCAAGGCCCAGTTCGGTGGCCAGCGCTTCGGCGAGATGGAAGTTTGGGCGCTGGAAGCCTACGGCGCAGCCTACATCCTCCAGGAGATGCTGACGGTGAAGTCCGACGACGTGGTTGGCCGGGTGAAGACCTACGAGGCCATCGTTAAGGGCGAACCCATCCAGGAGGCCGGTGTCCCCGAGAGCTTCAAGGTGCTGATCAAGGAGCTACAGTCCCTGGGCCTGAGCGTCGAGGTACTGAGCGAAGACGAGAAGCCGGTTGAACTCTCCGATGACGCGGACGGTGACATGGCGGCGTTGGACGGGATTAACTTGTCGGGTATGGAGCGCGGCGAGTTCTAGGATGAGGGTCGCAGGGAGGGGATGACCCCTCCCTGCAACCCATCCTTGCTCTTGACAGACAACACGAAAACGGGTATTATCTCTCCAGTACACACGTTCTACTGGAGAGACGCCATGCCTCGCATCGCACGTACCGTCGAGTTCTTCCGGGTCTGGTCGGCTGAGATGGCCTACGTCCTGGGGTACTGGTGGGCTGACGGGTATATGCGCGTGAAGCGCAGTACCACAGCTCACATTGTCGAGGTGTCAAGTGTTGATCAGGGACACCTCCTGACTATTGCCCAAACCATAGGTGGCAAGTACGACTTTCGCAAGATCAAAGCTGAAGGAAATTGCTACGGAATTGAGTTCTGTAGCAAGGAAATGTACAACGATCTGCTGGCACTTGGCGGGATGCCGAACAAATCAAATGTGATTGGTTTCCCTATCGTCCCATCAGCGTTGCTTGTCCACTTTGTGCGCGGATTTGTTGATGGTGATGGAACCTTGGCGTGGAATGGCGACCGGCCCGTCCTTCAGATCTACTCTGGTTCATCGCAGTTGCTGACGGATATGGCTTTAGCTATTGAGGAGCAGACAGGTATTCCGGCACCGAATGTTGTCGCAAACAGATCGCTCTGGTATCTGAAGTGGAGTACGATACGGGCGAAGTGCTTGGCCGCATGGCTCTACGTTGAGAATCCAGGCATTGCCCTTGACCGTAAGGCTGCTATCGCTAAAGACTTTATAGTCTGGAAGCCGCGCAAGCGGCCTCATACCGGCACTATCACAGAGGCAATGCGTCTGCACTTTGCAGATTATTTACCTCCAGAGGAGTGAGCCTCTATGCTTGAAATCAACGACTTCAACGCGATCCGCATCAGCCTCGCCTCACCCGAGGATATTCGCGGCTGGTCGCACGGCGAGGTGACGAAGCCGGAGACGATCAACTACCGCACGCTGAAACCTGAGCGTGACGGATTGTTCTGTGAGCGAATATTTGGACCTACGAAGGACTGGGAGTGCTATTGTGGCAAGTACAAGCGCGTCCGTTATAAGGGCGTGGTCTGCGACAAGTGCGGCGTTGAGGTAACGCGGGCCAAGGTGCGGCGCGACCGCATGGGCCACATTACCCTGGCCTCGCCGGTGTCGCATATCTGGTTTGTGAAGGGTACACCGAGCCGATTGGGCCTGCTGCTCGACATCAGCCCGCGCAACCTGGAGCGGGTTCTCTACTTCGCCTCCTACGTGATCGTAGAGGTGAAGGACGAACTGCGGGCAGTCTCCCGCGAGATGCTTCAGGAGGACTTCGCCAAGAAGCGCGAGAGTATCCAGCGCCAGGCCGAGGACAAGCGGATCGAGCTGAGTACACAGCTCACCCAGGATCTCGGCGGCATGGAGAATGCGCAGGTCAGCACGCAGCGGCGCATTGAGGAAGACTATACGCGCCTGCGCGACGAGATAGTCGCCGACGCGGATCGCCTACGCGAACGGCTTGAGGAGATGAATAACCTCGTCTCCGATGAAGACATCGCGTTCAGGAATACCCCCCTGGTAGAAGAGGGCGAGACGATCAGCGAGCGCACCCTGGATCAGTTGGACGAACTGGTAAACCAGGAGATTGACAAAGTAGATGCCAACCGCCAGCGCGATATGGCGGACGCTGAGTTGCTTACCGACGCCGAGCGCGAGCGCAAGGCAGCCGAGGTGACCCAGGAGCAGGAGAAGTTCCAGGAACGCCTCCAGCGCGATCTTGATACGCTGGTGCGTGAGGAGAAGGAGAAGCTCGACCACCTCGATGGTCTGAAGCCCTGCCGTATCCTCTCGGAGATGGAGTACCGCCAACTGCGCGACCTAGCTCCGGGCGTGTTCCGTGCTGACATGGGCGCGGGCGCGGTGCGTGAGCTGATCGTGCGCCAGGTTGATCTGGATAAGCTGGCTGAGGATCTGAACGCCGAGGTGCAGACCACCCAGGGCCAGCGGCGCAAGAAGGCTACCAAGCGCCTGCGCGTGGTCGAGAGCTTCCGCAAGAGCGGCAACAAGCCCGAGTGGATGATCATGACCGTCCTGCCGGTCATTCCGCCCGACCTGCGCCCGATGGTACAGCTTGACGGCGGACGCTTCGCGACCTCGGATCTGAACGACCTGTACCGGCGGGTGATCAACCGCAACAACCGGCTCAAGCGGCTGATGGAACTGAACGCACCTGAGATCATTGTGCGCAATGAGAAGCGCATGCTCCAGGAGGCCGTGGACGCCCTGATTGATAACGGGCGGCGCGGGCGGGCGGTGTCGGGCAAGGGCAAGCATCGCCTCAAGAGCCTGAGCGACATGCTCAAAGGCAAGCAGGGTCGCTTCCGCCAGAACCTGCTGGGCAAGCGCGTGGACTACTCGGGTCGCTCGGTGATTGTGGTCGGGCCGAACCTCCAGCTTCACCAGTGCGGCCTGCCCAAGAAAATGGCCCTGGAGCTCTTCAAGCCCTTCGTGATGCGTCGCCTGGTGGAGAAAGGCTTTGCCCACAACATCAAGAGCGCCAAGCGCATTGTTGAGCGGGTGCGCCCCGAGGTCTGGGATGTTCTTGAGGAAGTGATCAAGGACTACCTGGTGCTGCTGAACCGTGCACCCTCGCTGCACCGGCTCTCGATCCAGGCGTTTGAGGCCAAGCTGATTGAGGGTTCGGCCATCCAGTTGCACCCGCTGGTCTGCGCAGCCTTCAACGCCGACTTTGACGGCGACCAGATGGCCGTCCACGTGCCGCTGTCGCGCAAGGCTCAGGAAGAGGCTCGCACGCGCATGCTGAGCAAGTACAATCTGCTCAGCCCGGCCCACGGCGACCCAATCATCACGCCGTCGCAGGATATTGTGCTGGGCTGCTACTACATCTCGCAGGTGCGCGACGGTGCCCTGGGCAGCGGTAAGAAGTTCGCCGATGAGAACGAGGCCATGCTGGCCTACGACAAGGGGATGGTCGCCATCCAGGCACCGATCTGGATCAGGATGACCGGGCGACCGGCGGGAAAGAACGACCGTCCCAACAGCGTGCGCGAACTGGCTCCCGCCGAGGACGGTACGCCGCGTATGATGCTTGAGACCACAATCGGGCGCGTGCTGCTCAACAACGAGTTGCTGCCGCCGCTGCGCTACCGCAACCGCGTGGTAGATAAGAAGGGTCTCAAGGAGATCATTGCCGACTGCTACCAGTACTACACGAACATGAAGAATGTGACCGACGCAGATCTCGCCGAACTGCGGGCCACATGGCCAAACAAGTCGGAGACCGAGATCGTCCGCATCTTCGGCTCGGAGAAGACGGCTCTTCAGGCCGATAAGATCAAGGCGCTCGGCTTTAAGAACGCCACCTACGGCGGCATGACCATCGGCATCAACGATATTGAGGTGCCCGCCAAGAAGTACGAGATCGTCAGCAACGCCGAGGCGTTTGTTATTGATATCGAGAAGCAGTTCCGCCGTGGTCTGATCACCGAGGAAGAGCGCTACCAGGAGGTGGTGCGAATTTGGCAGGAGGCCACCAAGCTCACCATTGGCGCGGTGCGGGACAACATGAACCAGTTCGGCCCGGTGGCGATGATGTCCACCTCGGGCGCTCGCGGTAATATTAACCAGATCTCGCAGATGGCCGGTATGCGCGGCCTGATGTCTGACCCGACCGGCAAGATCATCGAGTTGCCGATCAAGGCCAACTTCCGCGAGGGTCTCTCGGTGCTGGACTACTTCGTCTCCACCCACGGCGGACGCAAGGGTTTGGCCGACACAGCGCTGCGCACGGCAGACGCCGGCTACCTTACTCGGCGTCTGGTGGACGTAGCCCAGGACGTGATCGTTACGATTGAGGACTGCGGTACTCAGGATGGTTTCTGGCTGCACGCGGCGGACGACGATGAGTTGATGGAGAAGCTGGCCGTGCGTATGGTCGGGCGTATCCTCGCCGCGCCGGTGAAAGACAAGGCGACCGGCGAGTTGCTGGCCGAGCGCAATGTCGAGATTGACGATGATATCGCGTCGAACATTGACAGCCACGGCATCAAGTCCGTCTATGTCCGCTCGACGTTAAGTTGCCAGTCCGAGCACGGTATCTGTCGGCTCTGCTATGGGCGCAACCTGGCCACCGGCAAACTGGTGGACATCGGCGAGGCGTGCGGGATCATCGCGGCCCAGTCAATCGGCGAGCCGGGTACGCAGTTGACCCTGCGCACCTTCCACACCGGTGGTGTGGCCTCAGCCGACGACATCACTCAAGGTCTGCCGCGTGTGCAGGAGATCTTTGAGGCTCGCGTGCCGAAGGGCAAATCATTGCTGGCCGAGATTGACGGCGTGGCGCAAGTCGTCAAGGACGATAACGGCGTC
>CAIXLU010000300.1 GCA_903920315.1 uncultured Oscillochloris sp. | reverse complement strand
CGTGTCGCAAAGCGACACGCCAGATGCTTCGCCCCTACGTATGGATGGGATATGCCTGAACTACCCGAGGTAGAGATCGTCGCCCGCTCCCTGGCAGCGCAGGTCACTGGCCAACAGATTATGGCGCTGGAGAAACTCGATTGGGAGCGCATGATCGAAACCCCCGGCCTGCCCGATTTCTGCGCCCTGATCGTCGGGCGGAGGATTATGGCCGTTGGTCGGCGGGCCAAGTGGCTGTTGATCAGTCTGGATGCTGGGTGGACATTAGCCATCCACCTGCGCATGTCGGGCAACCTGATCGTGCGCGGCCCCGAGGTTTCGTCCGACACCCACACGCATCTCGTGCTGGCCCTCGATGATGGCCGACGTATCTTTTTTGATGACCAGCGCAAGTTTGGTCGGGCGCGCTTGCTCGACGACGCTGGGCTGCGCCTGCTCGATGCTGCCTACGGCCCCGAGCCGCTAGACGACACCTTCAGTGCCGAACACCTTGGCTGCATCCTGGCCAGTCGGCGCACCAAGCTGAAGCCGATGCTGCTTGACCAGAAGGTCATCGCCGGGATTGGCAACATCTACGCCAGCGAGATTTTGTGGATCGCCCGGCTGCATCCACAGATCCCCGCCGCTGATACGCCACCTGCCCAGGTTCCCGCTCTGCACACCGCCATCCGCCAGGTACTTGAGGATGCCATTGCCAACCAAGGCAGTTCGCTGCGCAACTACCGCAACAGCTACGGCGAGCGCGGCCAAAACCAGGATTACTTTCATGTGTATGATCGCGTGGACGAGCCGTGTGAGCGATGTGGTAAGCTGATTGCACGGGCAATTATCGCCCAGCGCAGCACCTTCTACTGTCCAAGCTGCCAGCACCTGCCTACCGGGTAAGCCGCGCCGTCCTGGATGTCTGGCGCACATTGCCCTCCGCGAAGCACTTGGCACCGTGAAAGGAACTCATCATGTCAGAGCAGTTGCTTCTCATTGAAGATGATGTGGTGCTACAGGTTGCACTCAGCGCAATGCTGCGTCGCGAGGGCTACATGCTTCTCTCAGCCCATAGTGTTGCTGAAGCGGTTGATCTTCTTCAGCGCGAACACCCCATTGTTGTTCTGCTCGACCTTAGTTTACCCGATGGCAGCGGGTTCGATGTCCTCCAACAGCTCAACACGATGTTCGATAGCCCCATCGTGATCGTCACCACCGCCAGCGACACACTCCCGACGGCGATCAATGCCATGCGCCTGGGTGCCTTCGATTATCTTACCAAGCCAATCAACAACGAACTGCTGCGCAATTCCATCCGGCGGGCCGCCGAACACTACCATCTGCGCCAGTCGGTTCGCGAGATTGATCTGCTGCGCGCTCACGAAGATGCGATGCGCGCCACGGCCCGCGCCGCCGCTCACCACATCAGCCAGCATCTCACCGTCATTATGGGCGAAACCCAACTGCTCCAGGAGGAGTTGGACGATCCAGAGGTGCGCGCCAGCCTGGAGCGCATTCTACGTGCTACCGAGAATGCCGCCCAGACTCTGGTAGATCTGCGGTCGGCCCGCCACTTTGTGATCAAGGAAATCGAGACCGTCGAGCCTATTCTTGATCTGGACGCCGCATTGGATCGCAGCTCTCTGTAGGGATTTTCGCCCCATCCCTACTGCCACCGAATCGGCGAGCTGTTCGGTCGTATAATGCACATGGCTTTTGATCACTGTCGTGGCTCGGATACAATTATTATGGAAGCGCCTAAACCATCGGCAGCTCCCGTCCCTCTGTGGCGGCGGGCCGCACTCATCGCGCTGATCGTGATCGGCGTAGGGATGACCGTCTTCTTCGGCGCACGGGCCGTACGATCATATCGCGAGCTTCAGTATGTTCGCTCCCAGGGTCTTGATCGCGGCACCGCCAGCGTCGAGGCTATCCGGGGGTGGATGACGATCCGCTTCATCGCAGTGGCCTACGCTGTCCCCGAGGAGTACCTGTACAGCCAGCTTGCCATCCCCTTCGACCGGCGCAACGCCAATAGCTCGCTGGGCAAGCTCAACACCGATTACCAGCTTGGCAACTCGGCCACAGGCAATTACCCGGCGATCATCAACAAGGCTCAAGCCGCGATTACCGCCTACCGCGCCAACCCCGTCGTCACCGGCCTACGCGACGTGCGACCCTGGATGAGTGTCCACTATATTGCCAATAGCACCGGCGTGCCCGCCGACTATATCTTCGCCCAGCTCGGCCTGCCCATGGAGGGCAACACCGATAAGCCGCTGGATCTGCTCGGTGCGGAACTTGCATACCCGAACGGGCCGATGGCTCTCTCCGACGCCATCCAGCGTGTACTCGCTGGCTACCAGAAAGCCCCATGAATCTGTCTGATCTGAGCAGTTCACTGCTCACCATGATCGTCACCTACGGTGCGTTCGCTCTCGGTGCAGTGGTGTTTCTTGCGGCGGTGGGGCTGCCCTTCCCCAGCACGTTCTTTGTCCTGGCTAGCGGTGCGTTCATCCAGCAGGGTGTCCTTGATCTTGTCTCGACTATGATCGTCGCCCTGGTTTGTGTGGTGCTGGGCGATACGACCAGCTACGGCATGGGCCGTCTATTACGCCATATCGTGGTCGCTCGCGTGGGCGAGACAGCCCCCTGGCGCAGCGCCGAGTCCTACTTCCAGCGCCGTGGCGCGATCTCGATCTACCTAACCCGCTTTCTGCTCACGCCTATCGCCGTCCCGATCAATCTGGTCGCTGGCACCAGCGAGTATGCGCCCATGCGCTTTGTCGGCTTCGCTGCCGCCGGCGAACTGACCTGGCTGGTGATCTTCGGCGGCCTGGGCTACGTGTTTGGCAGCCAATGGGAGTACGTCAGCGACCTCGTCAGCAACCTGAGCGGCGTGTTCGTCGGCATCGCCCTGCTCGGTATCGGCATCTTCTGGCTGACTCGCAAACGCAGTGCGTGATGGATGCGGGCAGGGCTGATTCAGCGTGCGGCTTGCGTAGGCCCCAGGCTTCTGCTATAGTTCGCCCCCGGTATCCTCCCATATTCTACGTATCCCCTACTATGGAAAAGTCCGAGTACGAAGTGATGTCCGCCGTCGAACTGAGCCACTGGTGGTACGGCGGTATGCGTGCGATCAACGCGGCTCTGCTCGACCCGGTGCTGCGTGGGAGGTCGGATCTACGCATCCTTGACGCGGGCTGCGGCACCGGCGGCGATGCGCTCTTTCTTCGGCGTTACGGCACGGTGGTGGGCCTCGACTACAGCAGCGACGCAGCACGGCTCGGGGCCGGGCGCATCCCTGGTATGTTCACGCGGGGTTCAGTTGTCTCACTGCCCTTCGCCGATCAGAGTTTTGACCTCGTGACCTCCTTTGATGTGCTTTACCACCGCGCCGTCCCCAGCGAAGCGACAGCCCTCGCCGAAGCCCGCCGTGTTCTACGTCCCGGCGGGCGACTGCTGATGCGCCTGCCCGCCTACGAGTTCCTGCGCTCGCGCCACGACCGGCAGGTTCATACCCGTCGCCGCTATACGGCCCGTGCGGCGCGGCAGCTTCTTGCCGAGGCCGGGTTCTTCGTCGAGCGCACGAGCTACGCCCTCAGTCTGCTGTTTCCCATCCCGCTGGCCCAGCGCCTGTTGGAGCGAGTCACGCCCGACCGGGGCGACCAGTCGGCGATGGGGGCACCCGCACCTCTGATCAATGCCGCTCTGCGCTGGCCGATGGCGCTGGAGGCGGCGTGGATCGGCATGGGCGGGAGTATGCCTTTCGGTCTCTCTATTGTCTGTCTGGCCCACTCCAGCACATTCGCCCAGGCTCCTGTGGATTCAGACGTATGCGGGCATCTTCGCCATTGAGCCCGTCCCTTAAATTATGACACCTTCACCTGCTGATGCCCTACTCGATAAGTTGAGTACCACGCCGACGCTGTGGAACATCCTGCGCTGGATTGTCGAGGCCGGATTCCACGGCGAGCGATTGGCGATTGCCCGCGAACTGCGCCCCTGGGCCGGCGATAGCCGCCGCTTCCTCGACTTCGGCTGCGGCACTGGCGAGTTCGCCGCCACGTTTCCGCCCGCCCGCTATGTCGGCATCGATCTCTCCCCCACCTACCTGCGCTTCGCCGGACAACATCGCCCCGGTAGCTACCTGGCCACCAGCGGCGAGGGTTTGGCCCTTGCTGACAGTAGCTTCGACGCGGCCCTGGTTGTCGGCGTGATCCACCATCTGCCCGACGAGATTGCCTCGGCGGCGATAGCCGAGATCCACCGCGCCCTGCGCCCCGGCGCAACTGTTCTGGTGATGGAAGATATTCCCCCGCCCGACCCCTGGAACATCGCGGGCCACCTGATGCACTGGCTCGACCGTGGCGGTTATATCCGCTCCGAGGCCGACTACCGGGCGATCTTTGGCCCCGGTTTTGCTGTTGAGCGGTCTTACGCGATCCGCTCCGGCATCTGCGATTACGCTGTCTATGTGCTCACACGTAGCCAATGACACTCACTCATCCTCCTGTAGCAGAGAGACGCGCTATGGTTCTTGTCTACGGCCTGCTCTTCATCGCCTGCGTCCTCACCGTCATCGGCGAGGTGATGCTCAAAGTCGGCATCACCCACGTCACTAATCGTGTTGGCGCATTCTCGCTTTCGCCCACGATCCTCTTCAGCACCTTCACCGACTGGCGCGTGCTTCTGGGATTCGCCCTGGTGTTCGGCGGCTCGCTCTTCTGGCTCGGCGTGATCTCGCGGGTTGAACTCTCGTTCGCCTACCCGCTCCTCGCCATGAACTACGTCATCCTGCTCATCCCCTCGCGCTTCCTGCTGCACGAGGCAATCAGCCCGACCCGTATTGTCGGTGCCTGTATCATTGTTGCCGGTGTGATTGTGATCACCTGGAGCCAAAAATGAACTGGTACAGACGCCCCGTCGGGGCGTCTCTCCCTGCCTCCTGCCTCCTGCTCGCACTCATCCTCTGGATCATCGCCTACCAGGTGCCCACCCGCCAGACTCTGCTTGTTGGCGGGGATGTGACTCACCATCGCCGCTTCGACGAAGATCCCTTCCTGAATCAGATCAATGGATCGGAGCCGCCGGACAGCCCGGACTGCCCCGATACCGCAACTCACGCATGTTGGTGGTGGCAGATCCTTGCTCGGGGAGAGCGCCCCTACCGCTGGACGAGTGCTGATACAACGGCGGCGTTCCCCGGTCTGGGCGGTGGTCTCTATGCGGTTGAGATTGTCGCCCGTGGCCAGCCCACTCTCGATCCCACCCCCAGCGCCTGGCAGGTCGGCACCGGCCCCCTGCTCACGGTCAACCTGCCATCCCGCCAGATCCGGCGCTACCACATCCTCGCCCCCGCCAACGCATCCGGCGACCTGCACGTCACCATGCGAACAAAACCGTTCGCCGCCCAGGGCGATCCGCGTGAGCTAGGGTTTGTCCTCTACGAACTGAAGGTCGCGCAGACCGGCGGCAGCCCCCGCGCCCCAGCGTGGCCACATCTGGGCTGGCTGACCATCGCCATTGCTGCGGCCTACGGCACAGCCCGCATCCTCAGTGTCGGCCCACGCATAAGCGCAGCCCTGGCAGTCATTCTCATCCTGGCCGCCGCCCTGTCCCTGGCCCTCGCCCGTCCCGAGGTCACCATCTTCACCCCGATCCTGGCCAGCATGGGAGTCATCGCTGTTCTGGTTGCCCTAGTGGGATGGGCTATCACGAGATTTGAGATTTGGGATTTGAGATTTGGGATTTGGGGGCAGGCTCCCAAATCCCAAATCCCAAATCCCAAATCTCAAATCTTCGCCCGCCAGGTACTCGCCCTCACCCTCCTGGCCCTCGCGCTGCGTGTCGGCGGCATGTTCCACCCCCACGCCCTCTACTCCGACTCCGCGTTCCACGCCAATAAGCTCTTCAGCCTCATTCTCGGCAATGTCTTCCAGACCGCCGGGCTGCCCAGCGAGGCCGGTGGCGGTCAGGCTCCCTACCCCACCGGGTTCTACTTCCTGCTGCTACCCGGCCAGTTGCTCCTGCCCACCAGTGCGCGGGTGGCCCTGATGCAGATCGGCACCGCCATCCTCGACAGCCTCATGCTGCCACTCATCGCCCTGCTGATTGTTCGCGCCGGGCTAGGGCGACGTGCGGCGCTGATGGGAGCCGCCTGCTACCTGCTGCCCATCACCGCCCTAGAGGCATTCTCCATTGGCGAATTGGCCAACATTGGCGGGCAGAGCATCGCGATGGGCTTCGTCGCCCTGCTCGCTCTGGGGGCGGGGAGCCGGAGGCAGGAGGCAGGGGGCCGGCTCCCGGCTCCCTGCACCCGGATCCCCGCCCCCAGAGCAGTTGCCACCTTAACCGCCGGGCTTCTGGCCCACTCAGGCGTCACCCTCTCCCTCGGAGCCTTCACCGCCGCCGCATGGCTGATCTCCCTTGCCCAAAACATCCTGCCTCCCGTCTCCCGCCTCCTGCCTCCCGTCTCCCGCCCCCGACATCCTTCATCCTTCATCCTTCATCCTTCATCCTTCATCCCCCTCACACTCATCGCCGCCCTGTCCCTGAGCCTCGCCCTGCTCGTCTACTACAGCGCGCCGATCTACATAAATAGTATGCTCGACCGGGTAAGTGTATCGGGAGGCGCAGCCAGGAGCGGACTCTCGCCCCTCACTATCCTGAGCGAGACGGCATCCGGCATCTTCGGCCTTATCCCGCCGCGCTCGCGGGGCAGATCGCTGCCGCCGCTGCTGGGTATTCTGGCCCTAACTGGACTTGGCCTGCTCTACGCACAGCGCGGCGAGCAGCCCAGGGCAGGCGGACTGCGCCTCACCCTGAGCGCCTTCTGGCTAGGAACCTTGATCACCCAGGCGCTCCTGCTCATCGCCGACCAAGGTGTGCGCTGGTCGCTCTTCCTCTACCCAGCCCTCTGCCTGAGCACGGGCCCGCTCCTGAGCGCCATCCACCGCCGAGGTCGCATCGGCAGATTCGTCGCCCTCGCCGCCCTCGGCAGCACCTTCGCCTACGGAATCCTCATCTGGATCATCCAGATCCGCGACTACTACCACAGCTGATTCATATCAGGCAATAGACAGGGTTTCAGGTGCCAGCGTAGTGCAGGCTTCCAGCCTGCCGACGCGCATCTGGCGGGCTGGAAGCCCACACTACATCCCCTACGTTATCAAGAATCGCTGGTTGAGCCAGCCGACGTATTCAGCGCACTGCTCGATGAGCGTGCAGTGTACGTCAATGCCGTAGGTGTTGGCGATATGCTGGGCAGCAGCACCTGTGCTACCGCCGCCTGCGAAGAAGTCGAGGACGTGGCACGTATGCTTAGGTAGGGCAATGTCGAGCGCCCTGGCGACGAGTCCGACCGGTTTCTTACTGGGGTGAGCCTTCCACGGCTTACCCCTATCGGCGGTCGTATCGTTGTTGATAATCCAGTAATCGCGCAGGTTCTTGCCGTCGTTGTAACGCTTCGCCGCCTCCTTGTCGTAATAGTGACTCTTTCCCTTGCGCGCCCAGATGATGGTCTGGTTCGCATTAACCTGCTTGGTCATTGACAAGTTGGGGAAACTGTTAGGGATACACCACTGCACCCATTGGATGGTGTAGAACCCAGCCCGGCGCATCGCGAGGGCGACATCGGGGATGTTATGGAAGCTGCCACAGACAAAGATCGTCCCGGTATCGGTGAGGACTCGGGCGCTCTCGGTGAGCCACTGCGTTGCCCACGGGATGTAGCGGTGGATCGTGTCCCACTCCGCGTGAAACGTCTTCCAGCGTTTCCGTGCGAAGTCATCATTGCGGTCGTAGACCATCGCTTTGTTGATTGTATTCGTGGTGTTATACGGCGGGTCAACGAAGATACAGTCAATGCTGGCTTTGGGCAGTGTGGGAAGCACATCGAGGCAATTGCCGTGATAAATGGTTGTGGGCACAGAAAAAATCCTCCAAAAATTGATAACACTCCCCTGCCTCCCTCATCCCTCATCCCTCATCCCTCTATCCACGGGCAATATCACGCACCAAGTCAGTGATTGAGAGGACGCCAACCGGACGTATCCCCTTCTCGGTTGTCTCAACCACCACTACCCGGTGAATATGCCGCTCCATCAACTGTTTGCCCGCATGCTGGAGCGAGTCAGTGGCATGAACCGAGACCACATCAGTAACCATAATATGGCCAGCGGTAAGACCGTTCCAATGCTGCTCATAGAGGCGCGCATTCACCAGATCGGTTCGTGAGATCAGGCCGATCATGCTCCCCTCGTCATCTACCACCACCAGCGCACTAATATCCCGCTCAGCTATTTGTCGAGCAACATCCTGGATGGGCGTATCGCGCTGACATGTCAGCACACCGGAATGCATGATTTCGCTCACAGTTCTATCCATCGGGTCGTCCTTCCATAAATAGCGAGGAGTCTTTGCCTCAAAGACAAGGTTTCAGGTGCTAGGTTTCAGGTTTCAGGTACAGCGCATCAGAGCGCCTTATAAGTACCCAAACTGTAAAGTACCTGCGAACCTTGTCAACCGCACGATGTAACGCAAAGGCATGGTTCAAAATAGCTTTACAGTATGCACCGTTCGTAGTAGGCGCTTCAGCGCCAAGCGGCTGAATCCGCTACTACGAACTGTCACACTGACCCCTGACCCCTGACCCCTGACCCCTTGTCACTACTTCCGTACCCAGGTGGCCACGTTCCATGTGAACGGAGCCGTTGCATCGGGCTTCACACCCACTATTGTCGGACTACTGATGGTCAGATCTACGCGCTGGAACAGCGGCAATACCGGCAGTTCCTGTGAGAAGAGTTGCTGCTGACGCAGGTATGCCGCGCTGCGCTCACTCGTGTTGATAGCGGTAGTGGCAACGCGGATAGCTTTATCGGCATCGAAGAAGCACCAGCCAGGAAAGTTATTCCCCGTCCAGTGATTCGACTCCTTCGGCACTCCCGCACAACTCCAGCGCTCCCACCCACGTGGGTCGGGGCTGGCGATCCATGCGAACAGGGCGAGATCAAAGTTTCGCCGGTAGAGTGGCCCGTTGTTGCCGTAAAGATCGCTGGCCGGTAACGCATTGATTTCTAGTGTCACCCCGACCGCCGCGAGGTCGGCTTTGATCCTGTCGGCCACCGTCTGGCGCAGCGGCGAGCCAGATGTCGTCACCAGTCCTAGCGTGAGCGGCTGACCATTCAGATCACGCAAGCCGTCGCCGTTGCTGTCCGGGTAGCCCGCTTCATCCAGCAGTCGCCGCGACTCGTCGAGGTTGTAGGGGTAGCGCGTAAGCTGATCAAGCGGGGCCGCCGCCCACTGGTCGGGTACGATCCAGCTTTCAAGCACGCTGCTGTAGCCGCCCAACAACGTGTCTACCATCCCCTGCCGGTTAATCGCATGGGCAATCGCCCGCCGTACGCGAATGTCCTGGAGCAGCGGCACGTCCAGGTTAAAGTCCAGGTGTTCCCAGATCGGGCTGCGCACGGTGGTCAGGTTGAGCGCACCAGTCGCCGCATCGGCCTTCAACGTGCTGATCTGATCGGACGTGGGTAGCTCGAAGCTCGCCACATCCAAGCTCCCACCCGACACCGATCCCCGCAGCAGATCAATGTCATTCCGAAAGATAAAGCTCACCGTTGCTGCCGATGTAGCGCCCGACCAGTGGGTATTACGTGCCAGCCGCAAACTGCCCAGCTCCCGCCGCTCCGTCGTGTATGGCCCGTAGCCCATCGGTGCCAGCGCAAACTCACTCGTGGTGAAGGTGCGCGGATCGGCATTCTTTAGCAGATGGCGTGGCAATGGAGTCCAGTAGCTTGTAATGTACGCGGGGTCTGTGAAATCTGGCTTCAGCACCGCCCGCGTGGTGTGATCGTCCACCTTCTCGTAGGTGGCGAGCAATGAGAGACGACTATCGGCCTCCTGTCCCAGGCTTACTCGCTTGGCCATTTCGTACGCGAATAGCGAGTCGTCGGCGGTTACGGGCGTTCCGTCGGCCCAGTGTAGCTCCGGGTTCCAGTGGTAGGTTACACGGAGTTGCTGCACCTGGGTGATGACCCCGGTGCTCGTCGTGGTGATGATGCCGGACGAATCCAGAAAGGCGTCGGTCTTCGCCATTTGTACATCGCCATTCTCCACGCTCGGCACACGATCCAGCACTCCGGTGGTCGTGTAGCTGTAGTTCAGAGCCAGCAGCGGTGCCGGAAAGAGCAGTTCGCTGATCGGCGCAGTACCCCGCTCATCGGCGCTGTCGTCGTGGTAGGGCAATAGGTCGCCCGGCTCTGCCATCAGGCCAATGCGTAGGCTGCCGTCGGGTGCTGCCGGCACGGTGGCAACCGTGACGCTGGTTATCGGTGCTGCACTTGTAGGGCTCGCCGTCGGAGTCTGTGTGAGCCGCGTTACCCCTCCCTCAACCTGGCACGCGGAAAGGCAAAGCAGGGCGACCAAGATATGGATAATGTGCGGTGTATGCACCCAATGTTTGACCAAGCTATCACTCCCCGGTATACTACTATGACGCCATCAGCGAACATATCGCTTAGGCAAGGCTTAGATCAGCTTTCATGTTGTGGTAGACGTGTCAGACTATGATACGTTCGGCCTGAAACCTGAAACCTGGCAACTGAAACCTTGCCGTACAGTATAAATCAGGTTACGAGGATGCTTTATCTCCTAACAGCGGAGACTCTCCCGGTTGACCAACTGCTCAATACCGCAATGCCGAAGATCGTGCAGCAGGGTCAAGAAATCTATCAAAAGGGCCGAGCCAAAATTGAACAGTGCGAGCCGACCACGGCGACGATTACGATAGAGGAATTGACCGGTCCCGCCGTCCAAGCAGTGGTGCGTCTTGCCGGCAACCAAGTGAGCGTCACCTGTTCATGTCGCTACGGCTATGCCTGGGGTCTCTGCCAGCACCGTGTCGCCGCTCTGCTCCAATTGCGCGATCACCTCAGGATGCATCCGCCAAGCCTCTGGCGCGCTGTTCTCGATCAGGCCATTCAGCCCAGCGCCCGCCGTGTCACCCACGTTTCTACCTCTGGCGCTGCCCTGATCTTCAGCCTCCAGAAGCGCGGGGCGGCATGGTCAATCTTGCCTTACAGCATCGCCGGTAAATATCTGCCCGGTGATCATCACGGCGACCCGGATGTGCTTGCGGAGGCGATCAAGACCCGCGTCCTCTATGCTAATGCCAAGGCTCTGCGCAGCCAAGTGAGCCCCGATCTCTATCCGAGCATGCCGGTGGAACTGCTCGCCGCTGCCAACACGGCCATCTCTTCTGGTGCAGCCTATGGCTACTGGTACACCAACCACAAGGCGCTCACCGCCGTCTTCGGCATGCTCTACAAGGGGCTGATTTTTCGCGGTGATGAACACGAACCGATCAAGGAGCGGCTTTTGATCAGCGCGCAACCCGGCGCTATCGAGATGGATCTGAGCAAGGCCGGCGATGACCTTGATGTCAGCTTTACCGTTACCACAGGCGAGGAACGGATCGCGATGACCCCCGGCCACGTCGAGATTATTGACCGTGACCCGCTCTGGATGCTGGTTAACGACCGCTTGATCTCCGTTGCCGACATCCCCGTGGCCGCTGAGACTCTGATCAACTACCCGCGCCTGCGCATTCCCGGCAAGGATCAGGTCGAGTTTATGGAGCGCTACCTACTGCCCCTCGCCGAGAGTATCCCTGTCCACGGCGATATGGTTCAGTGGCAGCAGGTGGATGCGCCGCCTGAACCTCGGCTCTACCTTAGTGAGCGCGAGCGTCAGTTGGTGGCGGATCTGCGTTTCGGCTACGCCAATTACGAACTGGTGTACGAGAAACACCTGCCCTCAGCATCTACTCGCCGCATCCCCGACTCGACCATCTTGGCTCGCATTGCTCGTCGCCCCGAGATCGAGCAGAATACGTGGCAGGAGCTGAGTACCTTCGGCCTCAAGCGCAGCGATACTCCGAGCGAGTTCACCTTGCGCCGTAATCTTCAGCCGATTGATTTCCTTTTGCGCGAGGTTCCCAAGATGGTGCAGGCAGGCTTTGCTATTTTTGGCGAAGAAGCCCTGACGATGGCTCGCGTCAACCGCAGCACGCCCAGCATCTCGTTCCGCGTCAGTTCTGGCATTGACTGGTTCGATGTCGAAGCGGTGGTGAACTTTGGCGACCAGGAGGTCGCCATGAAGGATCTGCGTAAAGCCATTAAGAAGCGAGATAGGTACGTTAAGCTGGCCGATGGCTCCATCGGGGCCATTCCCGACGAGTGGATCGAGCGTTATCGCCACATGTTCGCGATGGCCGAGGAACACGAAGGTACCCTACGCCTCTCCGAACACCACGTTGGCCTGATTGATCAGGCTCTCGCCGAGGCCGACCGTGCCCAGTCCGATCCCGAGTTCCAGGCCCGCCGCGACCGTCTGCGTGATTTTGAGCAGATCGAGCAGCGATCCCTGCCCACTGGCTTCACCGGCACCCTGCGCCCCTACCAGAAGGCGGCCTTCGATTGGCTGCACTTCCTGCATAGCTACGGTTTCGGCGGCTGCCTCGCCGATGATATGGGTATGGGGAAGACGGTGGTGGCCTTGGCTTTTCTCCAGTCCCTGCGCGAAATACGCCCTGACAGTGCATCCACCCTGATCGTCATGCCGCGCTCGCTACTCTTCAACTGGGAGCGTGAGGCCACCCAGTTCGCTCCGGGCCTGCGTGTCTATGTTCACGCTGAAGCAACCCGCACCAAGGACGCCGCCGACTTCGGGAAGTACGATCTCGTCCTTACCACGTATGGGATCATGCTGCGCGACATCGAGTTGCTGCGCCAATACCGCTTCGACTGCGCCATTCTTGATGAGTCTCAGGCGATTAAGAACCCGCTCGGCGAAACTTCGCGGGCTGCCCGCACGCTCAACGCCGACCGCCGCTTCGCCCTCACCGGCACCCCCGTTGAGAATAGCGCCCTGGAACTCTGGTCGCAGTTTGCCTACCTCAACCCTGGCCTGCTCGGCAACCTCGACTACTACCGCGAGGAGTTCGTCAACCCGATTGAGCGTAAGCAGGACGCCGATAGCGCCCAGTTCCTGCGCAAGATGGTCTATCCCTTCATTTTGCGCCGCACCAAGGAGCAGGTGGCCCTGGATCTGCCACCGCGCAGTGAGGAGCTGCTGGTGGTGGAGATGGAGCCGGCCCAGCGCAAGCTCTACATCAAGACCCGCGACTATTACCGCAACCTGCTTCTGGGCATTATTGAGGAGGAGGGGCTGAACGATGCGCGCATGAAGATCCTGGAGGGTCTGCTGCGCCTGCGCCAGATCTGCAACCACCCCCGGCTGGTGGACGAGAAGTTTCGTGGCAGCTCCGGCAAGTTTGACCTGCTCCTGGAGACGCTCGACACCCTGCGATCCGAGGGCCATAAGGCGCTGATCTTCTCACAGTTCGTGCAGATGCTCACGATCATCCGCGAGGCGCTCGATGCCCGCAAAATCCCCTACGCCTACCTCGACGGCTCCACCCGCAACCGCGAACAGGAAGTTGATCGCTTCCAGAACACGCCGGAACTGCCCTTCTTCCTGATCAGTCTCAAAGCCGGGGGCGTCGGCCTCAACCTTACCGCCGCCGACTATGTTATTCACGTAGACCCCTGGTGGAACCCGGCTATCGAGATGCAGGCCACCGACCGCACCCACCGCATCGGCCAGACCCGCCCGGTCTTTGTTTATAAGCTGATCACCCGCGAGACGGTGGAGGAGAAGATATTGCTGCTCCAAGACCAAAAACGCGCCCTGGTCGAGCAACTGATCGCCACCGAAGGCGGTGTCTTCAAATCCCTCACCCGCGACGATGTGGCGGTGCTGTTTACATAACGGCTGAGATGGAAATAGCGGTAGTGCCATTTATCACTGCCCCAGCCCGTGCTGCATGGCGATCACCGCCGCCTGGGTGCGATCTGTCACGTCTAGCTTGGCCAATAGGGCGCTGACGTGGTTGCGCACTGTCCCCTCTGAGAGATGGAGCCGGACGGCGATGTCGGCATTGCTGAAGCCATGTGCTATCAGGCGTAGCACGTCTACCTCGCGCCCGGTGAGCTTGTCGGTGATCTGTGTGGCAGGCTGAGTCTGCTGTCCGGCGACGTGGCCCAGCAGCTTGCTTGCCACCGCAGGATCGACAAATGCCTTGCCCTCAACCGTGCCGCGTACCGCTGTGATCACCTCGGCGCGTGGGGTGTCTTTGAGGAGATACCCCGCCGCCCCGGCTCGGATGGCGTCAAAGAGCCATTCGTCGTCGTCGTAGGTGGTTAGCACCAGCACTGGCGGTGGCCTCCTGCGTCACGCGGTAGAGGCACTGCTCCAGCGCTGCGGAAAGCGGAGGCAGGCGCTCCGGTAGCTGTAGATTCAGGCGCAGGTTGGCCCGTGTTGCCGTCTCGGTGGCGATTTGGCGCAGAGCCTGGATTAATCCCAGGTCGTCTAGCGGACTGGCCCGCAGCGACTTTAGCGCCCGCCGGGTCTCTTGCAAACCGGCACGGGTGACACTCAGCGCGGTAGTCAGCATGCGCTGCGCTGCCGCCGGGTCTACCTCCCAGTAGGCGTTAATCGTCTCTAGCTGTACGCTCAGTGCGCTGAGGGTGTGGGCGAGTGTGTCGTGCAACTCACGGGTCATGCGGTTGCGCTCGCGGCTGATAGTCAGATCTTCCTGCGTCGCCGCATAATTGATCAGTTGTGCGTTGGCCTGGGCCAGGGCAGCTTGCTGTTGCTGGAGCATACGCATCAGCGTGCTGATGAAGTAGCCAACCACCAAAAAACTGATGGTCTGCATGATCACTACGGTGATCGGCGGCAGCAACGATGGCCCGCCGGGACGAAAAAAGAACAGGTGCAACCCGAGGGTCAAAACGGCCATGCCGCCGCTAAAAAATATCACCATGCGCCAGCCATATTGCCATGCCGTGAGAACCAGGGCCATCACCAGCAGCGGCATCGTCCGCACCAGCATGGCTTCCGGGCCGCCGGACGGGCTGGGCGGCAGCCACATCAGCACCATTTGTGACATCAGCACCGGCACCACCGACAGAAGCCCAATCACCAGCGGCACATACGCCCGTCCGAGCCATGCCCGCCCCGGTGGCCAGAGCGCCATCCCCAGAACGACCAGCGCATCACTGGCATTGATCAGATAGTACCAGGGCGGAAAGATCGGACGTATGTAGAAAATGCGGTCAATCACCAGCAAGGCAAGCACATACCCCAGCCAGAGCCCGGCGGTGACGGGCAACAAAGTGATTGCGTTGGTGTGGGAGTCGCGTGTATGCATTGGGCAAGGTTTCGGGTGTTAGGTTTCAGGTGCCAGGTCTAATGATTCGATGATAGCACGGAAGCCCGCTCCTAGCCCGTGTGCGCCGTCATAGATGTGGCCCGGCACCCGTGACATCTGTCACGATATCTGATGATCACGATCACGGGTTCCGTCCTGAGATCGTGACACTCCACACATGCGTGCGGTGGCCGTAGGGCATAGACTAGGCGCACGTCACTACACATCATCAGGAGGCCACCATGAAACACTCACGCACACTTTGGCCCGTTGTTCTGCTCTGCTGCGCCCTTATCGGCCTGACGCTGCCGGATCTGGCGCATGGGATCGCGACCAACGCCACACCGAGTGCAACTCCGTTGCCGACGGCGAATGGTACCCCGCCGCCCGTCGCGGGCACTCCCGTACCGACCACGCCGTCTGGCCCCGGCTCCTTCACAATGGAGCAGACCCTCTCCGACAATGCCCAGGAGACCACGATTGCGTTCGATGGGCTGGCCTTTCTGACCGGCAATCTCGGTTCAGACTCGTTCTTCCCTCCCGGCAAGGTTGCCGATTTCTGGGGCTTTCAGTATCTGCGCGATAACGACTCCAGCGAAATGGGCCATAACACCGACTTCCTGACCAACGCCTCGCTGAATATGCTCACCGTCCTCAGCGCCGACCAAAAGGCGCAACTGATCACGCTG